>JARKQP010000327.1 GCA_029974875.1 Mobilitalea sp. | reverse complement strand
GGGTGCCTCTATAGCCACCTGGGCCTGCCTTTAACTCCCATGATTACCAGGTACAGGAAATCATGGGAGAACCGGTCTGCGCACGGATAGCTACAGAGGCATTCATATTTACCACGTTAGTTTATAGAAAGACCTTTGTGGGCGGAGCATGTGATATGCAAAGATTATTTTTGCGGATACAGAAAGGCGGGGCTGCTATGAGAATTGATATCGGGTATGATCCGGCGGCAGTACATACGGATGCTGCTATAAATGGGATAGTAAGTGATAATAAGGATATCTATAGCTTTATTTTTCCGGTAAAGGATTATCCCTTGCAATGCTGGATTTACAAAAACGGTTCCTGGAAGGGGATCGCCAAATATATAAGTGATATTGCGAGAGGCGATGACCTGGAGATTGTATTTCAAGGCAGGGAGTTGGATTTTAAGGATTTTAAAAAAATTATAGACGAATACCCCTGGCAGCAGGAATTGAAAATAACATTCGCTGAAAAAGCAGTGGAATATGGGAAGGCGGAAAAAATGCTGCAAACGGCGTCCGCAGAGCTGGAGCTGCTGGAGTTTGCTCCTGTACCCGGCATAGATACAATAGCCAAGTGCATCCAATTAAAAAACCGGCTGGCACAAATAGGGGAGTATAAAAGAGAGATCCATAATATTGATAAAATTTTTGATACGGAGCCGGAGAGGGGCTACACTTATCTTGTCCATGAAGAAGCGTTAAAAAGCTTTGAAGACATTGAGAAATTAGTGAGGCTATATCAGACCATGATGGTTCCGGCAGACGGGATCCTGTGTTTGTTTCATGACACGGTAAAGCTGCAAAAATTTAAATCCTATGCCGAAGCGATGAATTGCCAGGTTTGCTGTTCGGAGGAGATCAGTGATTTTGAACATGTTTATGAAAAATATTCCAAGCCTGTAGCCGTATATGAATTGTACCGGATTCATCATCAGCTATGGAAGACGGTAGAAAAACTCCAGTCAGAGGAGGATATTCAGTATAGGATCGATGAGCTGAAGAATTATGTGATGGATGAGGCCACGGAGAGAAAAAGAGAGGAACTGATCCGTTATAAGAAATGGTTATTAAAAAAGCAGGGCAATATTGCAAATTATAAAAAGATAATGGAATCCGCCAGGATGCTTATGGATCAATAAAGGGAGGGAGCCGGTAATGAAGGATGATTTTGCGGAGGATTTGAACGGCACCATTGTACAGGCGCAAAAAGCAATTGAAAAAACATATTGTATGCAGCTGGATACGGATTTTGTAAAGCTTGATGAATTAGACGATGAGACTTCCCGTATCCCTATTGAGGAAGCAACCTGTCTGTTTCAGCTAAAAGAGCTTGTTTATTCACGGGAAGAGGGATTGACTGACAAGATAGCGACAGTCTTTCATGCGGTTAATATGTGCGAGGGGTCCTTTATCGCCCTTTTGGAGTGCAAAAACGGAAAGGTAACAATCTATATTGGGGTTGTAAACAAAAAAAATTATGAAAATCCATACTTTCTACTTACGCTGAAGAATATCCTGCAGTCAGGTATGCAGGGAAATCTTCCCGGAACGGTTCTTGATGAAGTACAAAAAGCATCGGATGTAAAAAAGAAGATTGACGGGATGCTTGGGAAAGGCTTTGACACACAGTGTATTACCTCCATTTCATCCTCCACCTATGGTATTAGGGACGGAGAATTTATGAATGGTATAGATAATATTATCAATTCAATCGGAGACCAGTCTTTTACCATACTGATTCTTGCGGATTCTGTGAATAAGGAACATATAGCGAATATGAGATACGGCTATGAAGAGCTGAGTACACAGCTGTCGGCACTGGTGAATAATTCTATCAGTGTACAAAAGAGCGAAAGCGATTCGGTCTCTTCCACAGTATCGGAAAGCATCAATAAGAGCGTGACCCGGAGTATCTCCTTGACGGAAAGCCATACGGAAAGCAGCGGATGGAGTGCCAGCGAGAGAAATGGAGGTATTGCCCAAACGGCCATGATGGTTGCCTCCTCCTATCTTATCCCCGGTGGCGGATATATGTATGGAATGCTGAGCGGAGCCGGGAGCAGCGGTACCACCGGAGGCATTCAGACCGGCCTAAGCAAAGGGAAGACAGTGGGCGGGACTGTGGGAACCGCTTACCAGAATGGAAAGACGGAAGGGCAGACATCAACCTATGGGCAGACAGTGCAATATACGGTACAAAATAAAACGGTCAGTAACCTGTATAATAAGATAGAAAGAGTGCTTGAAGCAATTGAGGAATGTGATAATACGGGCATGTTTAGCTGCTGCGCCTATATCCTGTCAAATAATCCTGCCACTAATAAAATAATCTCCAGCCACTACCAGTCCATTTTAAGAACTGCCGGAAAGAACACCAATACCTACGGAATTAATACATGGACACAGAATAACGGAGTTGAAAGCGTACGAAAGTACTTGTGTAAATTTATGCATCCCAGATTTTATTATACGGAGGGCAAAGAAAAAAAACGGTATGTTGTAGAGCCGTCGGTTCCAATCAGCGGACGGCAGCTAGCCCTGCATACCATATTTCCCCATAAGGCGGTGCCGGGGCTTCCTGTGGTTGAGTATGCTTCCTTTGGGAGGAATATTGTACGCAGTGAAGAAATAACGGATAACCCCATAGCAAAAATCGGGAATATATACCATATGGGGAAAACGGAAAAGGAAAATCAGGTATATCTTGATATGCAGAGTCTGGCTTCCCATACATTTATTGCCGGAACAAACGGAAGCGGCAAGACGAATACAGTCTACAAATTATTGGAGGAAATACATAACAATAACGTTAAATTCCTGGTAATCGAGCCGGCGAAGGGAGAATATAAAAATGCCTTTGGCCACTATCCTGACCTGGAGGTGTATGGTACGAATCCCCAGAAGACACCATTGTTAAAGCTGAACCCTTTCAAATTTAACAAGGAAATCCATGTATTGGAGCATATTGATAAACTGATTGAGGTTTTTAACGCCTGCTGGCCCATGTATGCGGCCATGCCGGCAGTCTTAAAGGCGGCAGTGGAGAACGCATATATTTCCTGTGGGTGGAATATGAAGGAGTCCAAATGCAGAGGGGGGCACCGGATATTTCCCACGATCAAGGATGTTCTCAGGGAGCTGACCATTGAACTGGATTCCTCTGCTTTTTCCGGTGAGGTCAGGGGGAATTATGTGGGGGCGCTCACAACGCGGCTTGAATCCCTGTGCAAGGGATTATTCGGACAGATTTTCTCCGGGGAGGATCTGGGGGATGAGCAGTTGTTTGAAAAGAATGTGATTATTGACCTGAGCAGGGCTTTTTCAACGGAAACAAAAGCGATGCTGATGGGAATATTGATCCTCAGGCTGCAGGAACACCGAATGAGCGGCGGCGGAATGAATTTGCCGTTAAAACATGTCACAATTTTAGAAGAGGCCCATCATTTGCTGCGCAGGACATCCTCGGAGCAGAGCCAGGAGGGTTCTAACCTGTTAGGAAAATCAGTAGAAATGATAGCAAATTCCATAGCAGAAATGCGTACCTACGGTGAAGGCTTTATTATCGTTGACCAGTCCCCGGGACTGCTTGATATGTCCGTCATCCGAAATACAAATACCAAAATCCTGCTGCGTCTGCCGGAGCTTAGTGACAGGGAATTAACGGGCCGCTCCATGGGTCTGAACCTGCAGCAGATAGACGAAATACCAAGATTGAAAAAAGGAGTTTGTGTGATTTATCAAAATGACTGGCTGGAGGCAGTTCTCTGTAAGATCGGGAAGGCTGAGAACAGCGATGACAGTCTGGTATACCAATACGACCTGGAAGCCGAAAAAAGAAAGGAAGCAGGGCAGGTACTCCGGATGGTCAGGTATTTAATCAGTCTTGTGGACGGTCAAGGCAAAACAGACCCGGATACCCATAAGCAGGTATGCGATTGGATAGGTGCCGGTGAATATGAGATTACCCGGAAAAGAAAACTTCTGAACGGATTGCTTTCTGAACATAACAAATGGGGAAGTGTTGCATGCGTTGTATCGGATATGCTGCATCCCTCGGATGAAATAGAGGGAATTGGTGAAGCCCAGTCAAAGGCAGAGATTGCAGCCTGCATTCAGTCCAATATGACGGTGGATATTGACGGAGCGCAGTCCAATAGAACAGTGGATATTGGCGGATCACAATCCGATATGACCGTGAGTATTGATGGAACAAGATCCACGGAAGAATTTTCACAGGAAGAAATCGATGTGATAATGGAATGTATTCTATGGAGTAAAAAGCAGGACAATAAGAGCCTGGTTCCGGTCTATAAAAAATGGTTTGATCTGTGTGAAAAAAATCATCTGCCGGAAGCTGACAAAGACCTGGAAGCCTTAAAGCAGGCACGGGGACGCGGTGCGGAGATATTGCTTGCCAATATGACAGAAGCCGAATTGCCGACGAAGCAGGAGTGTCTGGAAGCGATTGCTTTTCTGGATAACAGCGGGTC
>JARKQP010000302.1 GCA_029974875.1 Mobilitalea sp. | reverse complement strand
GCCTGAGCTGCTGCAAGTCTTGCAATCGGCACACGGAAAGGTGAACAGGATACATAGTTCAAGCCTATCTTATGGCAGAATTCAACGGTTGAAGGATCTCCACCGTGCTCACCGCAGATACCAAGCTTAATGTTTGGTCTTGTAGCGCGGCCTTTTTCGGATGCCATCTTCACTAACTGGCCAACACCTTCCTGGTCAAGTCTTGCAAATGGATCTGACTCGTAGATCTTATTCTTGTAATATGCATCCAGGAACTTTCCAGCGTCATCACGGGAGAAACCGAAGGTCATCTGTGTTAAGTCATTTGTACCGAAGGAGAAGAATTCAGCTTCCTCAGCGATTTCGTCAGCAAGTAAAGCTGCACGGGGAATTTCAATCATAGTACCAACATGGTATTCAATATCGGAATTCATTTCTTTCTTAACCGCTTCTGCTGTCTCAACAACGATTTCTTTTACAAATTTAAGCTCCCTCTTCTCGCCAACAAGCGGAATCATGATTTCAGGAACGATATCAAAGCCTTTTTCTTTCTTAACTTCAATTGCTGCTTCCATAACGGCTCTGGTCTGCATTCTTGCGATCTCAGGATATGTTACGGCAAGACGGCAACCTCTGTGGCCCATCATAGGGTTGAACTCATGTAAGGAATCACAAACTGCGTTAACCTCTTCTACAGAAAGATCCATATCCTTTGCTAAAGCTGCAATATCATCTGCATCCGTAGGAACGAATTCATGTAACGGGGGATCCAGGAAACGGATGGTAACCGGTCTTCCTTCCATTACCTCATAAAGACCCTTGAAGTCACCCTTCTGGAAAGGAATTAACTCGTTAAGAGCTGCTTCCCTGGCTTCAACTGTCTTGGAAAGGATCATCTTTCTGATCTTATGGATTCTGTCACCTTCAAAGAACATATGC
Organism: Mobilitalea sp.; assembly: GCA_029974875.1. Next base: position 4,575 of record JARKQP010000302.1, on the reverse strand, counting down.
TCTGTACGGCAAAGGCCGATACCTTCTGCACCAAACTTAACAGCGTTAGCTGCATCATCAGGTGTATCCGCATTGGTTCTTACCTTTAAGGTTCTGATCTCATCAGCCCATGTCATAATTCTATCAAAGTTACCACTGATGGAAGCCTCTACCGTAGGGATATCTCCAACGTAGATGTTACCAGTGGAGCCGTCTAAGGAGATATAATCTCCTTCTTTTACTGTGCTGCCGCCAAGAGTAAATACCTTATCTGCTTCGTCGATTACGATCTCGCCGCAACCGGATACACAAGCAGTACCCATACCACGTGCAACTACGGCTGCATGTGATGTCATACCACCGCGTACGGTCAGGATACCTTCAGCTGCATGCATACCTTCAATATCTTCAGGAGAAGTCTCAAGACGAACAAGGATTACTCTCTCGCCTGCTTCGTGATGATTCTTTGCATCTTCTGCTGTGAAGTATACCTTACCGGCTGCTGCACCAGGTGATGCAGGAAGAGCGCTGCCTACAGGCTTAGCTGCCTTTAATGCTGCTATATCAAATGTAGGATGTAATAACTGATCCAAGGACTTAGCTTCAATTCTCTTGATAGCATCTTCCTTTGTAATCTTGCCTTCGTCTACTAAATCGCAAGCGATCTGAAGAGCGGCAGGAGCTGTCCTCTTACCGTTACGTGTCTGTAAGAAGTAAAGCTTTGTATCTTCAATTGTGAATTCCATGTCCTGCATATCTCTGTAGTGATTCTCAAGAAGAGTAGCAATTCTCATGAACTCAGCATATGCCTCTGGCATATCCTCTTCCAGTCTGCTGATTGGATTAGGAGTTCTGATACCGGCAACAACATCCTCACCCTGGGCATTGATCAGGTACTCACCGTAGATCTTAGCTTCACCAGTGGAAGGATTACGTGTAAATGCAACGCCAGTACCGGAGGTATCACCCATGTTACCGAATACCATTGCCTGAACGTTAACAGCAGTACCCCAGTCGCCAGGGATATCGTTCATTCTTCTGTAGTAAATAGCACGGGGGTTGTCCCAGGAACGGAATACGGCAGTTACAGCTTCAATTAACTGGTCTGCAGGATTCTGGGGGAAATCTGTGCCTTTTTCAGCCTTGTATAATGCCTTGAAGCCAGCGATGACTTCTTTTAAATCTTCAGCAGTAAGTTCAGTGTCATAATGAACACCCTTCTTCTCTTTAATTTCATCCAAAACTCTTTCAAACTTGGACTTTGAAATTTCCATAACAACGTCAGAGAACATCTGGATGAATCTTCTGTAGGAATCATATGCGAATCTAGGATTGCCTGTCTTCTTTACGAAGCCTTCCACAGCTGCATCTGTTAAGCCTAAGTTAAGGATTGTGTCCATCATACCAGGCATGGATGCCCTTGCACCGGAACGAACTGATACTAATAAAGGATTCTCTGTATCACCGAATTTTTTACCCTGCTCTTCCTCCAGCTTTCCTAAAGCCTCAAAAATCTGAGCTTTGATTTCATCGGTGATCTTCTTACCGCTATTGTAGTAATCAGTACAAGCTTCTGTTGTTACTGTAAAACCTTGGGGAATTGGAAGACCTAAGTTAGTCATTTCTGCTAAGTTAGCGCCTTTACCGCCGAGAAGGTTTTTCATGTCTGCCTTACCTTCTTTGAACAAATATACCCATTTTGCCATTTTGTAAGTGCCCTCCTAAAAATAATTTTATATGTTTACAATTTGGTGCAGAACTATCATGGAGCAAGTTTGGGGCACATCCCGCACCTATTGCAGAAGCTTTCCCCACCCGGCCCGTCAATTGAGCGCCAAAAGTACTAAGCCAGCATAGCGAAAGTTTTCGTTATGTTAGCCTAATACTTTTATCACCCAATGGACAATCCTATATCACAAATTATAACTCATGCTTAGTATTTCTATGCACCGGCAGGCGGTATCCGTCTGCCGTGTACGATTATAACATATACCATCACTGTAAGAAAAGAGTTTTTTGTTAAAATTTAAATTTATTCTCAAAATAAGCCTTTAAATCCTCTATTTTGATTCTTTCCTGCTCCATCGTGTCCCTGTCACGGACCGTAACCGCTCCATCCGTCTCGGATTCAAAGTCGTAGGTAATGCAGAACGGAGTACCAATTTCATCCTGTCTGCGGTAGCGTTTACCAATATTTCCCCTGTCGTCGAATTCACAGTTATAGGTCTTGCATAATTCCATGAATACCTTTTCGGCAGGCTCGGACAGCTTCTTGGATAACGGAAGCACGCCGATTTTTACGGGAGCAAGCGCCGGGTGGAAATGCAGTACGGTACGGACATCGCCCTCCGCAATTTCTTCCTCATCATAAGCCGCACACAGGAAGGCCAGTACAACACGGTCTGCGCCTAAGGACGGTTCAACTACATATGGGATATAACGCTCCTTCTTCTCATCGTCGAAATAGCTCATATCCTCCTTAGATACATTCTGGTGCTGTGTCAGGTCATAATCCGTACGGTCTGCGATACCCCAAAGCTCACCCCAGCCAAAGGGGAATAAGAACTCGATATCGGTAGTCGCTTTACTGTAGAAGGACAGCTCTTCCGGATCATGGTCACGGACCCTCATCTCTCCATCCGTAATACCAAGGCTCTTTAGCCAATCAATACAGAACTGTCTCCAATAGTTGAACCACTCCAGGTCAGTATCCGGTTCACAGAAGAATTCTAGCTCCATCTGCTCAAATTCCCTGGTACGGAAGGTAAAGTTACCCGGTGTAATCTCGTTACGGAAGGACTTTCCAATCTGGCCGATACCAAAGGGGATCTTCTTACGGGAGGTTCTTTGCACATTCTTAAAGTTTACGAAGATACCCTGCGCTGTCTCAGGCCTTAAGTATACAACATTCTTCGCATCCTCAGTTACGCCCTGGAAGGTCTTGAACATCAGGTTAAACTGGCGGATGTCGGTAAAGTTATGTTTTCCACAGGTGGGGCATGGGATGTTATGTTCCTCGATATAGTTCTTCATCTCATCATTGGACCAGGCATCCACAGCGCCTTCCGTGGCAATATTTTGTTCCTTATTATAATCCTCGATTATCTTGTCCGCACGGAAACGCTCATGGCATTCCTTACAGTCCATCAGGGGATCAGAAAAACCGCCCAGATGACCGGAAGCAACCCAGGTCTGGGGGTTCATCAGGATCGCGCAGTCAACACCAACATTATAGGGGTTTTCCTGGATAAATTTTAACCACCATGCTTTTTTCACGTTATTCTTTAATTCAACACCCAGGTTGCCGTAGTCCCAGGTATTTGCCAGACCCCCATAGATCTCGGAGCCAGGATATACAAAGCCTCTTGCTTTTGCTAACGCTACTATTTTCTCCATTGTCTTTTCCATAGTTACACCCGTGCCTTTCACTTTTTGATGACCTATCCAAAAAGTGAATAGGCCTTAATAAATAGTTTGAAAGTGACTTTCTTTCAAACTTCATCCTCACATAATTATTATTTTATTTCCATTACTTTTTAAATACCACGATTGTCATATCTTCGGCAGCCCCGTCTATCTCATTGTCATCTACAAGGGTTGCCTTTTCAGAGTAATATTTAATTTTCCCGTCAACAATGATGTGGTATGGTTCATTCAATACAAGGATCCTGTTTTTTTCGTCCTTCAGGACTTCATCCGTGCTTGCCAGGGAACCGTCCTTGGCATTAACCAGCGTGGAAGGGAGCTTTAAGGAGATATTTTCCACACCACCGGAAAAATAGGCGCCGAACTCTTCATTAAAGCTGGAATATTGGTCCATGCCGGAATAGGTAAGTATCATTACCGCATTGTTTTCCTTTTTATCAACATCATCAACCTTAATCTTTTCTTCTCCGGCCTTTGTATTATAGGCATCCACCTGCGTTTGGATGTAGCTTTTTAGTCCCTCCAGATCGTAATAATCCTTATCAAAGGACTCTATTGTTGCTACCTGAAGCTCTCCATCTGCCCTGGCAACCATTGTATTCGCCGCTATTTCACCTACCCGCAATTCTTCTTTTGTACAACCGGCTGCTCCTGATATTAAGAACAGCGCTATGGCGCAAAGAATTATCTTTTTCATAGCTTCCTCCATTCGAGCGCTTCGGGGCGTCATCACATTTTCGTCAAATTAAAAATAAAATACTGGGACATATCTGAAAACTACAATGAGTTTTCAGGCACACCCTAATGTCTTAAGTTGGGTTCATATCATTTTAACCTGAATAGGTTCTATTTTCAATACCAATTTATAAAATCATTTTTTATTCTTAAAACATATGAGCTTGGACGTAACTGAAACCCATTGCAGTTTTTAGCTACCCCCCTAATATCTCAAGAGATTTAAATTCGTGTTCCACATAACATTCCAAGTACCGCTTGATACAGCGCTGCAATTCCTTCAAGACAGTATCGGTGACCCGGAAGGTATACAGGCCTTCAACCTCCTTGGATATTATGTACTGCATAGTATATAGGGTAGAGGTATTAATTTCCACTGCACTCCTATCATGCATGATGCATTTACCGCACAGGATTCCGCCGGACCGGGGGCTG
>JARKQP010000287.1 GCA_029974875.1 Mobilitalea sp. | reverse complement strand
TTGCTTAAATTGAATCAAAAAAATAAAGGGACTTGCTTCAAAGCATTGCCCCATAATTTTTTTGCATTAAATTAACCATGCTTAGGATTTTTTTATCTATTACCTTATAAATACTTGATGAAAAGTCAATGGTTTGTGCATTCTTATTGAATCAAAAGGAAACATTTCTCATGTATTCTCCTTATCCTTACAAATAAATCTGCCCCTACCAATATTAAATATTGATAGGGGCAGGTTACTCTTCATCCGTTTGCAGGTCATTCAGGAACAGTCACCGGATAGTTCTTATGGCGCGGTATGATTACGCAATTGCTGAACCTCAGCGGCGCTTAGAGCTCTGTTATATAAAACAAAATCATCAACCTTTCCGTTCATGAACCCGGCCTGGCCTCTTCCTATTGCCTTCGGAATGAATGCTCCTGTCCATGTAGAGCTGTTATCCTGGACACCGTCTATATATATCCTCAATGTGCTGCCTGACCTCGTTATGGCATAATGTTTCCAGGTATTTGCAGGAGTGACGGTATTTGCTGCAATCACATCCCCGGGTGCATAAAGTCTGCACCGGGCATCGAAGAAATTGATGTCCTGTCCGGCGCCTTCCTGTCCTACCAGTGCATCATTATTATCTATTACAGCCGGCATTTTAACCCAGGCACCTATAGTAAAGTCTCCGGTGTAATTCATATCCGGTATGTTTACCCAACCGTTTGAACCGTTAAAGCTTAGTGCTCCTCCAAACATACCGTCTCCTGTCCATACTAAGCCTCCATTCAGCGTCCCGTTTCTTCCATTGCCAGATGAATCCGAAGCATTGGTTCCCGTCGCCTCATCAAATCTCAGCCAGGACTGCAGGCCATTTGCCGGTATGTTTCCCGTCACAGCAGTATGGTTAATAAGCTGTTGAATTTCTGCATCTGACAGCGCTCTATTGTACAGTACAAAATCATCCAGCTTGCCGCTCATATATCCCGCATTGCCTCTTCCCAACGCCTTGGGGATAAATGCTCCGGTCCACGCTGCCGTTGTGTCCAGCACTCCGTCAATATAGAGTTTTACCAGGCTTCCCGTCCTGCTTATGGTGTAGTGCTTCCATGTATCCACCGGCATTGATGTATTGGCTACAATGGAGTCTCCGGGTCCATAGATTCTGCATCTGTCTGCAAAGAAATTTATGTCCTGTCCAGCGCCTTCCTGTCCCACTATAGCATCAACATTATCAATGTTTGCCGGCATTTTTACCCAGGCTCCCAGCGTAAAGTCTCCGCTAAAGCTCATGTCAGGAATATTCACCCAGCCGTTTGCACCATCAAGGCTTATGGAATTACCGAATTTACTGTCTGTTGAAAAGGATGCTCCCCCCATTAAAGTCCCGTTCCTGGCATTGCCTGATGTATCTGAGGCAGCAGTTCCATACGCATCATCAAATTTAAGCCACATCTGAAGCCCGCTTCTTGGAATATCTCCACCCGTTAACGGTGTGAAATTAGCTGTCACAGCTTTATTTCCATCCATTTTTACTGTGGTCTGCGCAGCATCTCCGGTTGCTGCTCCGCTCCACAGATTGAACCTGTAGCCGCTGTTTGGAGTGGCAGTCAAGGTTAAAACAGTTCCAGGCGCATATGAACCACCTGCGGGATTAAGTGTCACTGTGCCGTTCGGAGAGCTGACATTCAGTGTGTAGTTTGAAGTATTTACTGTGATGGTCGCTTCAACAACTGTATTGGCATTGATAATGGTGTCACTCCCCAGGGTCAATTTAACCTGATTTCCTGATACGGCTGTAGCCGCCGGAACAGTCACTCCATTTATCTTAACTGATGCGCTTACCCCCGGGTTGCTTGCCCGCATATAATCAGGATAGTAGAACTGAAGAGTGCGCAGCGTCGAAGAACCGTACTTCAATGTGATCCTGTCAACCTGTGTAAGGGTATTTCCCGAGGTGTTTCTTGTCTGTTCTACCGTTC
>JARKQP010000268.1 GCA_029974875.1 Mobilitalea sp. | reverse complement strand
CCTGCTATCTTTATGCTCATAAGGATGGAATCCACCCGGCTCCGGCCCATGGGGGAGTCCGCAAGGGTTATTAAATCCGCGCCACTGCTCTTTAAGATGTGTGCACATTCCATGACCCGGTCGATATCCGCATCATGGGGTGGATCCAATTCAACCGCAATTACCTTTTTACCGCTTAACAACAGCTGATAGAAATCATTTTCCTTATGGGGCCTGCTCTGGCCCTCTGCCTTTGCAACCTCCATTTTTCTGGGATGGATGCGTTCCCTATTTTTAATCCTGAGATTAAGAGCTTTTATATATGTCGGTGTAGTCCCGCAGCAGCCGCCAATCATATCCACACCCAGACCGGCGACTAATTCCATATTATCTGAAAAATATTCCGCATTGTCCATAAATACCATCCGGTTCTGCATCTGCTCCGGATAACCCGCATTCGGCGCCGCATAAATATACCTATCCTCAGGAAATTTGAGCTTCTTCAGGATATGGTACATGTGCCCGGAACCAACACCGCAATTTAAACCGCAGGCATCAATACCGCTGGTTTTTCCGGCAGTCTCTAATAGCCTGGCGGCACTGATTCCAGCCTCCGTATATCCATTCTTGTTGACGGAAAAGCTGACCAGGATAAACATATCTGATTTTTTATTCTTAATATAGGGAAGTAGTTTCTCGATATAATGCAGACTTGAGAAGGTCTCAAAATGGATTCCCTCCAGCCCCTCCTGGATAAAGATGTCGCACATTAATTTATATTCGGCTAAAACATCCTCCTCATTGGTGCCGGCGTCCTCCGGAATCGGGCCGATATCTCCCAGGATCCAGCTGGCTGCCCTGTCTTCCGGGATCAGCCCCGCCTCTTCCAGGGCACTTTTTGCGATATGGCATGCCTGACCAAGCAGGCTTTTCTGCTGCTCTTCCCCAAGCTGCAGCACTGCACGGTTGGCAGCGAAGGTGTTCGTGCGCAGGAGCCTCGCTCCGGCTTCAAGATATTCCTTATGAATTTGCTTGATGATGTCCGGCTCTGACTGATTGGCATATTCTGATATTGCACCTGGCTTGCCTACCAATTCAGAGTAATAGGTTCCCATGGAACCGTCCGGTATCAGCCTATATTTTTTTAAATAATCCTTTAACCTCATATTACCTCATTTCATCCAATGCCCGTAGAAAGCATTGTTGCTCACATTTGTATTTAAACTCGAATTTTCCCTATTATATCTCATAACCTTTTATATCACAAGCATTTCTTCCTATTTTTCTATTTTCTGTTTTCTTTGATTTTCACCTGGATTTCCCAATCCTAATATCCGCTTTTTAACTTCTCTATATCGGAGGCTTGAAATGGCTGTAACATTGGTTTAAAATAGTATATCAACCGATTTAAAATAATACATTAATCCAGCTTAAAATAATATATTAATCTAGTTAAAATAATATATTACTCCGGCTTAAAATAATATATTAACCCGGCTTACGGGCCGACGGGCAATACAATATAATTCCATGAAATGAGGCTGCCATGTCAAACAAAAGAATACCCAAATTATTATCTGTCCTACTACCTGTAACCGCTTTACTCCTAATAATCTTCCGGGAGAGTGTTCTAGCCTTGGTGCCATATTTTCCGAGCTGTTATTTTTATCAGCTATTCCACCTTTATTGTCCTTCCTGCGGTAATACGAGAAGTGTGGTTTCCTTACTCCACGGCGATGTGCTGGGTTCCTTGCGCTTTAATGTCGTCCCTGCCATAATGCTCCTGATTCTTTTTCTGGCTTATGTGGAGCTGGTCACCTATAGCTTTGGAAGGCAGGTGCGGCTGCTTCCCAGAAAACTTAGCTTTTACTTAATCCTCATTGTCGGATTAGTCCTATACTGGATTGTCCGTAATTTTATACCCTATCTGACTCCCTGATATCATTGTATGGCAGATGCCGGGATGAATCCAGAAAGAATCTGTATGAATAAAAAATCCGTATAAAATATAAGCCATCTGTTAAGGTATCCTGGTCTATGCTACAGACCAACAAAACAGATGGCTTTTTTCATGAAATGAACTATTAATTAGCCATTTTACATGAATTGATTTTTAATAATAAGAAGATTCAAACCCTTCGTAGAAGCTTTCCCAGAAGCTTGGCGAATTAGTCATGGCAACCGTTCCTATGAGCACTATAACCGCAATTACGATACCAATTGACGAAAGCACAATTCCAATAATAGCCAGGTTTCTATCATCCTTTTGTTTCTTAATACTAATAATTCCGAGAATAAGACCTGCAATTGATAACGGCAACGCAAAAAAGGAGAAGCAACATAATACAACACTGCAAATACCGCAGATTAACGATGCTATGGACAAACCATTATCCTTCTTCCGTGTAGATGAATACTGCTGGTACGGATTCTGCTGGTATTGCTGTCCAGATCCCTGTTGATACTGCTGGTATCCAGGCTGACCATTATACTGGGATTGTTGATATTGGGACTGGTCGTTGTACTGGGGCTGCTGATACTGGGACTGTCCATTATACTGGGGCTGCTGATATTGTGGATTCTGATATGAGCCCTGATCATAGGTCTGTTGGTTATACTGCCCCTGCTGGTACGGATTTGGCTGCTGTGGCTGTTCACCACCATTTACCTGCTGATATTGATTCCCTTGCTGGTTCAAATCATTTTGCGGATTGCTCCCTTGTGAATCCAAGTTAGGCTGCTGGACAGAGCCTCCTTGTTGGTTTAAATCGGATTGTGGATTAGAAACGTTTTGTCCATATGGATTATTCTGAACGTTGGAATCCCCTGCCGGAGGGCTTTGCTGACCATCATTAATTGGATTATTGAGGCCGTCATTACCTCCATCTTTGTTAAAGTCTTCCATGAAAGATACCTCCCCTGCTGTATTAATATAAATAAAACATTTACCCAAGTCTCGTATTTTTCGAGACTTTTGTCTCATATTCCTTGAGACTTTTGTCCCGTATCTTTGCGAAACTTTTAGCTCGCGTCTTTGCAGGACTTTTGTCCCCACGTCTTTTGCGGGATTTCGACCCGTACATCTTTTGCGGGACTTTTCACACCTATGATACGCCTAAAAAAAGAAGCCTATGCTTCAAGTGAAGTATGGAAAATTAATTTAATATCATTTTAATCCTAACATAATCTCACCATTTCTTCAAGTTATTTAACTAAATATCCCAGTAGATAAACCTAATCCTTTTCATGTATATACTATATACATATATACATGCAGCACATATATACCTTATTATCCGTATTTATTAAGCCTTTCATGCAGATAAGCCATAACGGAAAAAAGCCGGGATAAGTTTATCCCAGCTTTTTTCCCTGTTACTTTATTCCTATTATTAAATGCCTATTATTGAATGTCTATTATCGGATCCCTCATTATCGGATCCCTATTATCGAATTCCTTATTATTGAATCCCTATTATCGGATCCTTATTATTGAATCTCTATCCTCTTCACTTCCTCAATCACTGCCTGCTCCTTCGGAAGAGTAATCCCAAGGACTCCATTATTATATTCCGCAGAAATATTCTCCTTTTTAATTCCAGGAATGTGGAAGCTTCTGCAATAGGAATTATACCGCCTTTCCTGCCTTACATAATTATCCTTTTCTTCCCTTTTCTCTTCGTTGTGTGCCGCTGTTATCGTCAAAGTATCCTTGTCCAGGTCGATCTTGATATCCTCTTTTTGGAAGCCGGGAAGCTCTGCCTCCAGCAGATAACTATCTCCCTTATCGATTACATCCGTACTGAAGTTATCAAATTGGTTGAAGCCATTCCCAAAGAAGTCATGAAAAACTCTGTCAAAGAATAAAGGTCCTGTAGTTTCAAATAATGCTGGTCTTAACATATTTACCACTCCTTCTTTAAAATATAATTTTATAGTTCTAAATACTATGTGATATAACAGAACCAGGTGGATCGTTGCCTTGATCCAACTTTATCTGCAATATCTCCTTGCAATATATGTTATACAACATATATAACACACTTTCAATATATTTTTTATAAAAAAAGTTTAAAATTTTTATAAACCTTCGTAAATTCCAAAATGGAGACTCTTATTATTTTATTTTCAGCTACGCCTTACACAATAAAAGCATATTCCGCAAAAGAAAACACAGCTTTCATTGAAATAACCGGCTGACCACATGTTACGGGAACAGCGTATATTATTACAAGCTCTGGGAATCCTAATGCTATCGTAAAGATAAATTGTGGTTGAATTTTATTGAAAGGCATGGGATGAAATATGTCATATGTTGCTCCTGCAATAAAGGAAAAGTTTGAAACCTTATCAGTGGACTTAAAAAATGCGATCCTGGAACGTAACGTGGAGTTGAATAATATCCACGATTTAATTAACGTGCTTGACGCGATTGTAAAAGAAGCCGAAGAAGAAGACAAAAAGCAGTAGGCTTACAGGAAAAGAATGCTTTACCAAAGCCTTCCAGCTTATATTTGCAAAAAACCAGTCCCCCAAAAGCCGGTGCTTCTACAGGGGACTGGTTTTTATTCTTTATAATTAACAGCATAAAAATCCTTCATTAATAAAGGATTCAACATCTCAACAGGCACAGGCTTGCTAAGCAGATAGCCCTGTCCCGAATTACAGCTTCCATTCCTTAAAAACTCCAGCTGTTCCTGGGTCTCAATCCCCTCGGCAACAACATAAAATTCCAGGTCATGTGCCAGCCTCAGGATATTCTTTATCAAAAGCATATCAACACTGTTTTCATTAATCGCACGGATAAAGCTCTGGTCAAGCTTTATAATATTAATCGGGAACATCTTGAGGTAATTCAAGGAAGAATAGCCCGTACCGAAATCATCCAGCGCGATCCGTATACCCATATTGCGGAGCCGCTGTAAGTGTTCAATTACAATGTCAACATCCGATATATTGGCAGTCTCCGTTATCTCAATGACGACCCCTTCATAATTCACTGGAGCCTCCTGAAGGATCTGTTCAATCTCACGGAAGTTAATGGTACTTGTCAAGGTCTTTCCAGACAAGTTAATCGATATCTCCAGCTCCCCGTAGCCTTCCAGCTCCCATTGCTTCTTCTGCCTGAGAGCCTGCCTGACAATCCAGCGTTCAAGCTTATAGATCTGTCCTGACTCCTCCGCCAGCGGAATGAACTCAGAGGGCGGGATGAAGCCTTCCTCCGGATGGATCCAGCGGACCAGTGCCTCGACCCCCAAAACCCTTCCCGTCTTCAGGCAAAACTGCGGCTGGTAGTATAATACAAAATGCTCGTTTTCAATACCATATTGGAGGTTATTAATCATTTTGATCTGCCGTGCATTATTATCGTATATTTCCTTTTGATAGAAAAGCACACGGTTTTTGCCTTCCCTTTTTGCAGTATACATAGCAATATCCGCATTCTTTAACAGGGTTGTGGAGTCGGTTCCATCAAATGGGTAAGATACCACCCCCACACTCATGGAGATATAAAATTGCCGGTTTTCAATGGTCCAGGTTCTGCTAATCCTCTGTATCAGGGCTTCCAGCTTTAATAAAACCTCATCCTTCAGCATTCGGACAAATAGGATGGCAAATTCATCTCCCCCCAGCCTTGCCACAGAATTAGGCTCACTAATTTCGTCCCTCAGCCTCTCTCCCAGGTAATTCAGGAACAAATCTCCGACCTGATGCCCCATAGAATCATTGATATTTTTAAAATTATCAATATCAATATAGGCAATCATGAAATAATTACCTTGGATATTCCGGTTGATCTGCTCATTTATTTCACTCTCGAACTTGGCACGGTTTGGCAAGCCCGTCAATCTATCATAGTAGGCCAGATGCTCAATCTGATCCTCATAATGCTTTCTTTCATTGATATCGACACCGATGGATACAAAATAATGCCCCTCCTCATCCTCCCTGGAGCTCATCATCGTGCTATTCCATAGGACATTGATCAAAAATCCATCCTTGGTGATGAGAGGAACCTCATAATCCTGGAGCTGCTTTCTCTCCCTGATACCCTTAAATACCTTCCTAACCTGATCCCGGTATTCCACGGGAACCAGGATTTCAATCCAATTCTTTTCGTGAAGGTCTTCTATCCCATATCCACACATTTTTTGCGCAAAAGGATTGAGGCTGATCATACTCTCTTCATTGTGGGTAAAGATAAACACCGGAGCATCATTAATAATACTTTCCGTCAGCTCCTTCTGGAAAACCAATTCCGCCTTCGCTGTTGTAAGCTCGCCATGTGCTATACTAAGCTTGTTGTAGGCACCCTGGGTTTTCTTATTTTCATCCCTCAGCAGGATGATCCTGTCACGGATTAGGAAAAAGAGCATTAGTGTTGTAACCAGGATATAGAACCAGCCCTTATAGGTTTGTAAATGCTTATAAGTTTCCATGTTTGGAATAACTAGTTCAAGTATTCTGTCCGATAATATTATCCATAATGCGCCAAAGACCCAGTAAATAGAAGCAATGATTACAGCCTCATTTTTAAAAACAGACAGCTTTCTTTTTCCATTGGCTTTCTTTGCTTCCTTTACCTTATCTTTTGAAAATTCCCTTGACATCGTCCTACTCCCATCCGCAGCTGCAAAGCCGCTTAGCGTATATAAAAAGCTATAACCAGGATAGTATTTTATCTTAAGCCAGTACAGAAATATTATAAAATATGTGACGATTTTTGTCAATTTATTACTCAATTTATACATTTGCAGACATTGCCTTAACTATGTGATTCACCTAGCTTTTAACCTGTGGTTTCCTTACTTCATGGGATCACACTTTATATTTTAAGCTGACATCTGCGGCGCAAATCTAGACCAAATTTCCTAAAGGAAGAGAAATGTATATTTTACTCCTATCGACAAATACTAATCTAAAATATAGAAAGGAGACTTAGCCAATGAAGAACAATAAAGCAACGCCCTCTAAAACCGGAGGCGCCAAAAACAACGACTCTAATAATGATGT
>JARKQP010000265.1 GCA_029974875.1 Mobilitalea sp. | reverse complement strand
TTTGGGTCGATATCGTAAAGTGCAATTTCAGCGTTGCAAAGGGAAGGGGTGCACATACAGTCACCAAGTACATTTCTGGCAAATACAGTGCTTCCTGCCCCTAAGAAGGTTATTTTCAGCATAGAATATATCTCCTTTGGATTTGAATTTTTCTGTAATTGATTATATAATGTAGAGAAGCAGTATGCTATGCCATATGTTTCATGAAATTGTCATAATGTTGCCTGGTGTGTATTTGTATCAAGCAAATCCCTATTATATTGCCATAGGGTGATACGGTAAGATTTGCATTGGCACTTGTGGCAGGATTTATGTTAGGAATTGTGCGGGAATTGCGGCAGGAGGCTGGGCGGTATGACAATAGAAGGAGAGATTCAGGTGGCAAGATTATGTTAGTTCTTCAGATGTAAAATTGTGCTGTCGTCCGATTCGTGATAGATTGACATATAAATTCACTGCACACAGGCAGAAGGGAGATTCTCATGAGAAAAAAGATGGAATATGATAAAGCAGGCCAGTACCCCTCCTACTTAAGACCAGTAAACATATATCACTGCGGGCAGGAGCAGTGTAAGCCATCCCATTCCTTTGGGCCTGCCATACGTCCCCACTTCCTGATTCATTATATATTGCGCGGAGCAGGCTCCTATTATGTGGACGGCAATGCTTATCATTTGCAGGGAGGGGAAGGATTTTTAATTTGCCCGGGGGTAACTACCTTTTACTGTGCTGATGAGAAAGATCCGTGGGAATATTGCTGGATAGGCTTTGATGGTTATGATGTTCCTGCTATTTTACAGGAATGCAGTTTATCGCCCACAAGTCTGATTTTTTCCGACCGGAGCGGCGGACTGCTCTGGAATGATATATTGGAGCTCATTGATTTGTTTACAAAACGGAAGGGAAATGAATTTACCTACCTGGGACAGCTTTACCGCTGTTTTTCCCGCATGTATCTTCCTCCTGGGAAATCCTCTAAATTAGTCTACGAGGCGCAGATGGACAAGGCTCTGGAGTATATTCATAATAACTATTCCTACGAAATTGCTGTAACGGATATTGCTAATTATTTATGTATTGACCGCAGCTATCTCTATAAAATATTTATGAAGCATATTAAAATTTCACCGCAGCAGTATTTGATAAACTACCGCCTCAGCATTTCACAGAAATTATTGAAGGATACCTCTTTGTCAATAACGGAGATTGCCTATTCCTGCGGCTTCAAGGACGCTTCCTCCTTTGACAAGCATTTTAAAAAATATTCCGGCATTACACCAATGCAATATAGGACCGGTAAAATATATACGGATGCTGTAAAGGAGTAAGAATTTTAGATGCTTATCGTTGAAGCTGGGCATATCCGTGGGGATATCCGGGATGGATTTATGGCGGGTAAAATTCATAAAATCAACCGGATGCGAAGGAGCTCCACAGTTGCAGTTGTTTTTACGCGCATTGTTATGCTATAATTTTTAAGGTAAATAATGGAATTATTCGAGCGTCAAACGAGCAGGACTTAGGCTGTGAGGTAATATGATTATACCTATATCCACTTAGGCTTGCCTTTAACCTCCCGTAATTGCCAAGTGTAGGCAATCATGGGATAAAAGAGCATAATTATGACTACTTTATGAGAAATATATCGTTTGTTATGGATGAGGCAATTAATTTTGTAGTAGATAGCATGTGGTGGGGGTAGAGCCTCCCAAAATAAGGAGACTGGGATGAAAGTACTTATTGTAGAAGATGATGTGGATATCAACCGGTTACTATGCCGTTATCTTGAAAAAGAACATTACCAGACAGTTGCAGCATTTTCCGGAACAGAGGCGAGGCTGCAGCTTTCCATGGGTACCTTCGACCTGATCCTTCTGGATCTGATGCTGCCGGGGTTAACGGGAGAGGAACTGATATCAGAAATAAAGGGAAAGGTTCTGACGCCGGTCATAGTCGTTTCTGCCAAAAGTGCATTGGAAGACCGGGTAAAATTGCTGAAGGCCGGAGCAGATGATTATATAACAAAGCCCTTTGAACGGGAGGAGCTGCTTGCCAGAGTGGAGGCAGTGCTCAGAAGATGCAATAGAGTGGCAGCAGAGCCTGGCGGGAGGGAGCTGTCCTTTAAACAATTAATCCTGAAAGAAGCGTCAAGGGAGGTCTTTGTAAAAGGGAATCCGTTACTTCTGACTGCCCATGAATTCGATATCTTAAAGCTCCTGCTGCAATATCCGGACAGGGTGTTTACCAAGGAACAGGTTTTTCAGGAAATCTGGAGATCAGGATATTATGGGGAGGACAATACCATTAACGTCCATATCAGCAACATCCGCAAAAAGATTAAGGATTTTGATGAGGGTTCCTATATAAAAACTGTGTGGGGGATCGGGTTTAAACTGGATACCGTGTGATAAACAATGGTGATTAAGGGCTTAGTATTTAGAGATGCTTTGCTGGGAGGATTACAGGAAGCTGTAAGATTTTGAAATAATCTTTATACTTTCTTTAAATCTGATTAAGTACTAATTAAGAAATAACCACTATACTGATTACTGTATAAGGAGCTCATGACCGGCCATTAAGAAGTAAGGTAAGGAAAAAGGAAATGGGCGAATCTGAATTGAAAGGAGTAATAAGGTGGGAGAGGTTATTTTATCAACGGACGGATTGACGAAAAAATACAAGGATATAAGCGCCGTCAACCATGTCAATCTAGAAATCAAGCAAGGCGACATCTATGGCCTTGTTGGAAAAAATGGAGCCGGAAAGACGACCCTGCTGCGGATGATAACGGGTCAGACCTTTGCAACAGAGGGTCAGCTCAGTTTATTTGGGGCAACCTCGGAGGAGGCCTTGAATAAGAACCGCAAACGGGTTGGAGCAATTATTGAAATACCCAGTTTCTATTCTTATATGACAGCCGTAGAGAATCTGGAATATTATCGTATTCAGAGGGGGATCCCGGATAGGGAATGCGTAAAGGGTGCATTAGAAGAAGTCGGACTTATGGAGGCAGGAAATAAAAAATACAAGGATTTTTCTCTGGGTATGAAGCAGCGCCTGGGGCTTGCCCTGGCGCTGATGAACAGACCGGAGCTGCTATTACTGGATGAGCCAATTAACGGACTGGATCCCTTTGGAATCGTGGAAATTAGGAACCTGTTATTGAAGCTGAACAGGGAGAAGAATATCACGATTTTAATTTCCAGCCATATTCTTTCGGAGCTTTCGAATCTGGTAACCAGCTATGGGTTTATTGAAAGAGGAAGGCTGGTAAAGCAGGCTACAAGCGGGGAACTGGCAAAGGAATGCAACAGATATATAGAGCTGAGGGTGGATAATGTGGAGGCCATGACAGCCTTACTTGAGGTTAAGCTAAATTGTACTTCCTATAAAGTCGCCCCGGACAGGGCAATCCATATCTTTGATTATCAGGATAGGCCGGATAAAATCAGCGAATTGGCGGTCAAGAGCGGAATCGGTCTATTGTCCATAATGACAAAGGAGATCAGCCTGGAAAGTTATTTTATCCAACTGG
>JARKQP010000254.1 GCA_029974875.1 Mobilitalea sp. | reverse complement strand
GTGGTGGAAAGAGAGTTTGGCGCATATGAGAGTATAAGTGATAATTACCCCAAATATGTAATAACAATGGATCGGATAACCAGAAGCCGGGAGGGCATCATTCATTTGAATCTAATGGACTTTTTATTAAACGGCAGCGACAAATGGAAATGATCCTGGAATAATCCAAACGTGCCTATATCAAAGTACGATACAGGCACGTTTTTAATATATACTAAAGAAGGAATGTGTTTTGCATTATTTATCTTGGTTATCTGCGGCAGCCATCTTCATTGCACGCACCTTTAAGGACAATCCAAAGAGGTTGATAAAGCCCTCTGCATCGTGATGGTTATAAAGATCACCGGTAGTAAAGGAGGCGATGCTTTCATTGTATAAGGAGTAGGGAGAGGTAGTGCCCTGCTTAATGATGTTACCCTTATACAGCTTTAGCTTAACTTCACCGCTTACATATTCCTGTGTAACATCAACGAAGGCCTGGTATGCCTCTCTTAAAGGAGTAAACCATTTTCCCTCGTATACGATATCTGCAAAGCGGTTGGCAACCTCTTTCTTTGCACTGAGGGTGGCCCGGTCAAGGATTAATTCCTCCAGCTGGTTATGTGCTTCCATTAGGATGGTGCCGCCGGGGGTTTCGTATACACCACGGGATTTCATGCCTACGACACGGTTTTCTACGATATCCACGATGCCAATGCCGTGCTTTCCACCAATTGCGTTCAATTCCTTGATGATATCGGTTGCGGACATTTCCTTGCCGTTTAATGCGGTAGGGATACCCTTTTCAAAGGATAGGCTGAGGGTCTCGCCCTCCTCAGGAGCTTTTTCAGGAGCTACGCCAAGCACCAGCAGATGATCGTAGTTCGGCGCACTTGCCGGATCTTCAAGCTCAAGGCCTTCATGGCTGATGTGCCATAGGTTACGGTCACGGGAATAGCTGTTATCAGCGGAGAAGGGAAGATGGATACCGTGCTTCTCACAGTATTCGATCTCCTCCTCACGGGAGGCCATGGTCCAGATTCTCCAGGGAGCGATGATCTTAAGGTCAGGGGCGAGTGCCTTGATGGTTAATTCAAAGCGTACCTGGTCATTTCCTTTACCGGTGGCACCGTGGCAGATGGCGGTAGCGCCTTCTTTTCTGGCGATTTCTACAAGTCTTTTCGCGATTACGGGACGCGCCATGGAGGTGCCTAATAAGTATTTGTTTTCATATACTGCATTTGCCTTCACACAAGGCAGGACATAATCATTTACAAATTCGTCAACAACATCCTCGATATACAGCTTTGTTGCCCCTGACAGTGCGGCTCTTTCCTCCAAGCCGTCAAGCTCGCTGTCCTGACCCACATCGATGCACACACATACTACATCATAGTCGTAATTTTCCTTCAACCAGGGAATAATAGCAGTGGTATCAAGACCACCGGAATAAGCGAGAATAACCTTTTCTTTCATAATGAGACCTCCTAAATTTATAATTCTGTTGTTGGCAGGAAGGCAGTTTTGCTTCCTGTAATATAACTTATGAGAAGTTGTTTTTTTAACTTCTCATAAAAGGCGCTGCTTTTGCGCCGTGAATCCCGATTATCGAATCATGTATTTGGATTCGGGAATATAAGCTATGAGAAGCTGTCTTTCATTAATATGTGTTTAAATATACAACATAATTAATTATTATGCAAGAGGAAAATGTATAAAATTATAAAAATAAAATTCGGATGCACTTTCTTGTTGAACGGCATTCTGTTATCTTTCTTTTTTCAGGCTCCCGTTTTCCGTTTCTTTGAACCTATCCTGTCTCCTACCTATGATGGCATACAGAATACCGGTAGAAAGACAGCAGCATCCGACAAAGATAAACATAAGGTTTTTATTTGCTATCGAAGAAAGAAAGGATAGGATAGCTGCAATAAAAAATAGTAATGCCGTAATTTTTTTGAGAATTCTCATGGGTCCGTACCTCCATTGACCGCTGGTAGTGTTAGCTGATACTACAATTCTATATCGAAGTGGAAAAAGATACAAGAAGCTATTTGGTGGAAAAGAAACAAACTTTATGCCGCAATTTAGAAGCCGCTATTTACATGTAGTCCAGAATTATTATAATGGAAGTAAAGGCCAGAAGAAATTATTATAAAAATAAATATAGAATTCTTAAGAAACATAGAATTCTTAATTAAAAAGAAACGGCAAGGTTAAAAGAAATAAAAATAACAAACGAAGGGAGGATCCATGCCAGCACTTTCATGGCGATTTGTGCAGTAAGGGGCAATGCCTCTGATGACGGGAAACGCTTCTAATGATGGGAAACGGCCCTAATGATGGGCAATGCCCCCACTAATGGGCATGGACATAATTATGTATCAGATTATATTAGCATCGGAATCACCAAGACGAAAAGAAATCATGGAAACAATGGGAATCAGCTATCAGGTAATACCGGCCAATGTGATAGAGGTAGTGGAGGAAACCGTACCTGAGGAAATGGTACAGGCCCTTGCCAGGCTAAAGACGGCTGAGGTACTGAAAAAGCAGCAGCTGCAGTATCCGCAGTACCAGGATGTAATTATCATTGGGGCAGATACCATGGTATTTTATAAGGAGAATGCCCTCGGGAAGCCGAGAGACGTACAGGATGCCGCCAGGATGCTGGGCATGCTGGCAGATGATACGCATGAGGTGATTACGGGAGTTAGCATCATTATAAAGAACAAATATGGATTTGAAGAGCAGATTACCTTCGCAGTCAGTACCAAGGTAAGAGTACAGCCCCTTACCCTGGAACAGATCAACGATTATATTGCGACAGGGGAGCCAATAGATAAGGCCGGCGCCTATGCGATCCAAGGGAAATTCGGGATCCACATCAAAGAAATTGTAGGAGATTATTATAATATTGTAGGTTTTCCGATTTCTAAAATATACGAGGTCTTAATGCAAAAAGGGATTGATATAAAAAAGTTAAAATAGGTATTGCATAAAATTAAATTCAGATGTATAATTATAAATAATTTTCCTGCCGGATATCATTTTTGTCCGGGTAAGGGACGGAGGTGGGGTTTCTTGATACGTGATTTTACAATGGAGGATTATGCCGAGGTTTATCAGCTATGGAAAGCAACTCCGGGTATGGGATTGCGGAGCCTAGACGATTCCAGGGAGGGTATCGCAAGGTTTATCAGAAGGAACCCGGATACGAATTTTGTAGCAGTCGAAGACGGAAGCATCATAGGAGCCATACTGAGCGGACATGACGGCAGGCGCGGGTTTATATACCATACCTGTGTAAAGCCTTCCTGCCGGCGAAGATCCATTGGAAGGGAGCTTGTAGGAAAGGTAGCGGAAGCGATGAGGCAGGAAGGGATTCTGAAATTATCCCTGGTCTGTTTTTCGGAAAATGAACAGGGGAACCGGTTCTGGAAATCCCTTGGCTGGATGAACAGGGAAGAATTGAATTTTTATTCGTTTTGCATCCATGAGGACAATGTTTGACCAGCAGGCTTGTAATACATGGGCTTGGCATTTTGAGGCAAGCTCTTTTTACTGAGAAGAACCCTTTCTTATGAAGGCAAACTTTTTTTGGAAGGCAAACTCTTTTTACGGAAAATTAGGAGGTTAAGATGAAGATAATTGACGGCGGTGTTACCGCAGCCCAGGGATTTTTGGCAGCCGGTGTATATGCAGGCATTAAGAAAGCAAGAAAAGACATGGCATTGGTGTATTCAACTGTACCGGCAGTACAGGCGGGAACCTTTACAACGAATGTAGTAAAAGCAGCGCCAGTAAAATGGGATATGAAATTAACAAAGGAAAGCCCCTTTATCCAGGCGGTTGTCTTAAACAGCGGGGTTGCAAATGCATGCACCGGTGCGGAAGGGGACTTAAATAATGAACTGATGGCGAAGGCGGTAGCAGAAGCAATGGATATTCCCGTAAATGCCGTATATACCGCTTCAACGGGCGTGATCGGCAAGCAGCTGCCAATTACCGTGATCCAGGAGGGCGTTAAGCTGCTGTCAGCAGACCTTAAAGAGGGCAGGGAGGCAGCTTTGCAGGCAGCAGAAGCAATTATGACCACGGATACCTATTCCAAGGAATGTGCCGTGACCTTCCAGGTGGACGGCAAGGAAATAAAAATCGGCGGTATGGCAAAGGGCTCCGGTATGATTCATCCAAACATGGCGACAATGCTGGGCATCGTTACCACGGATCTTGCGATCAGCAAGGAACTGTTACAGGAAGCCTTAAGCGCGGATGTTAAGAAATCCTTTAATATGATCAGCGTCGACCGTGATACCTCAACGAACGATTCCTTATTGCTGCTGGCAAATGGCCTGGCAGGCAATAAGCCGGTCACAGAGAAGAACGGTGACTACGAAAGCTTCTGCGCCGCCTTAAATTATGTAACGACAGAGCTTTCCAAGAAAATGGCGGCTGACGGCGAGGGTGCTACCAAATTATTCGAGGTGCAGGTGGTGGGCGCCCCGAGTGAGGAGGAAGCAACCGTATTAAGCAAATCAGTTATCACCTCCAACCTGGTAAAATCAGCTGTATTCGGCAATGACGCGAACTGGGGAAGGATCATCTGCGCATTGGGCTATTCCGGCGTAGATTTTGATTCGGATAAAGTAGACCTGTTCATTGAAAGTGCGGCTGGAAAGCTAAAGCTTGTAGAAAACGGCATGGCAACGGACTATTCCGAGGAGGTTGCAACAAAAATCCTATCCGGGAAAGAGGTAAAGGCCACGGCGGACCTAAAATCAGGAACGGCCACCGCCACTGCCTGGGGTTGTGACTTAACCTATGACTACGTCAAAATAAACGCAGACTACAGATCATAATACTTTGGCATAAAAGGTAAAGGTATAAAAGGTAAAGGCATAAAAGGTAAGTTATATTTTAGTTATATTTTAGTTATTTCAAACCCAGAAAGGAAACATAAAATGGAACATATGGACCAGATATTACTAAAGGCACAGACACTGATTGAGGCTCTGCCCTATATCCAGAAATTCAATAACAAAAAGGTAGTCGTAAAATACGGCGGAAGCGCAATGCTGGATGAAAACCTGCAGCTGAACGTAATCAAGGATGTGGCCTTATTAAAGCTCGTAGGAATGCAGCCGATCATCGTGCACGGCGGAGGAAAGGAAATCAGCAAATGGCTGGGGCTGATGGGTCATGAATCAAGATTTGTGGAGGGCTTACGCGTTACGGATGCACCGACCATGGAAGTAGCCGAAATGGTACTTGGAAAGGTAAATAAAAACCTGGTGCAGCTGGTAGAAAAGCTGGGTGTAAAGGCGGCAGGCATCAGCGGCAAGGACGGCAGCACCCTAAGGGTGGAGAAAAGAACCGTAAATGGCCAGGATATCGGTTTCGTAGGAAATATCACGGAAGTAAACACGGAGCTTATTGACACCTTAATTGATAATAATTTTGTCCCGGTGATTGCACCCATCGGAATTGACGTTGATTACCAGAATTATAATATTAATGCGGACGATGCGGCCTGTGCGGTGGCTACGGCAATCGGTGCAGAGAAGCTGGTATTCTTAACGGATATTGAAGGCGTATATGCTGATCCAGGGGACAAGAGCAGCCTGATCTCCGTATTGACACTGGATCAGGCGGATGAGCTGTTAGACAGCGGCTTTATTGGCGGGGGCATGCTTCCCAAGCTAAAGAACTGTGTTGATGCTGTCCGCAATGGCGTATCCAGGGTACATATTCTGGACGGCAGGATAGAACATTGCCTCTTGCTGGAGTTCTTCACTAATAGAGGTATTGGAACGGCCATTATTGATAAGACCGGTATTTTTGAAAATGAAGCATAAGGGTGAAAGAAAAACAGAGGGGCATGGACATGAATATGAAGCATTATATTGAAGAAGCAGAGCAGGAGCTGATGCGCACCTATAGCCGTTACCAGATCGTATTTGACCGTGGGGACGGAATGTACCTGTATGATACGGAAGGAAAGAAGTATCTTGATTTTGCGGCAGGAATCGCAGTTTTTGCCCTGGGCTATAATTTTAAGGCTTATAATGATGCCTTAAAGGAGCAGATTGATAAGATACTCCATACCTCCAATCTGTTTTACACGGTACCGGCCATAGAGGCAGCAAGGAAATTCAACCGGATTTCCGGAATGGACCGGGTGTTCTTTACGAGCAGCGGCACGGAAGCAATCGAAGGAGCCATAAAGCTGGCGCGCAAATATTATTTTAAAAAGCACGGTATTGCTAACAGCCAGATTATCTCCATGGACCATTCCTTCCATGGAAGGAGTATGGGAGCCTTAAGCGTCACCGGCACCTCCAAATACCGTGAGGCCTTTGAGCCCCTGATCGGCGGTGTGGCATTTGCTGAGTTTAATAACCTGGACAGCGTAAAGGAGCTGCTCCAGCAGAATACGGCGGCAATCATTATGGAGCCGGTGCAGGGAGAGGGCGGAATTTATCCCGCTACGGCGGAATTTATCCAGGGAGTAAGAGCCCTGTGTGATGAGCGGGATATTGTATTAATCCTGGATGAGATCCAATGCGGCATGGGACGTACCGGAACCATGTTTGCCTATGAACAGTTTGGGATAAAGCCGGATATTGTGGCAAGTGCAAAAGCCCTTGGATGCGGAGTTCCGGTCGGCGCATTTGCGGCGGTAGAAAGGGTTGCGGAGGCCTTTGAACCGGGAGACCATGGAACCACCTATGGCGGAAACCCCTTTGCGACGGCGGCGGTGGCAAAGGTAATAGAGCTATTTGAACAGGAGCAGCTGCTGGAGCATGTGAAGCAGGTGGCTCCCTATCTGGAAGAAAAATTAGATATGCTGGCAGAAAAGCATGCTTGTATCCTGGAGCGGCGCGGTATGGGATTAATGCAGGGTCTGGAATTTAAAATACCCATAAAGGATATTATTCCTAAGGTTTTGGATAAAGGGCTGGTACTGATTTTAGCCGGAACGAATGTGCTGCGTTTTGTTCCTCCGCTGGTCGTGGAGAAGGAGCACATTGATGCAATGATAGCAGTTCTGGACCAGGTGTTAAGTGAAGAATAAAACTAGTGGCGGGTAAATCCTAGAAGCTTTATGACAGCGGAGGATTTACCCTTTTTTTCTAATACTGGTCCCGAAAGGTTTTAAGGGAATTGGGAATAGCTAAAATATAACTTCCGATAATCTTTTTCGAGGAACTTCACATATGTTCCCATTCCTCGAAAAAGAATCGGAACTAATATTTTAACTATTCCTTAGTATTAACCCTGTATAGTCTTTCATAGAATTGGCAAGATTAAAGAAGTAAACACTATGAAGGAAAGGCTGGATAAAAGGCATGTGGGGTTTTCTTATTGCAATCATATCAGGAGCATTAATGAGTACGCAGGGAGTATTAAATACCGGGGTGACAAAGCAGACCAGTATCTGGGTATCTGCTGGTTTTGTCCAGTTTAGTGCATTGCTGGTATGCCTGGTAGCATGGTTTGTGACAGGAAGGCAGGGGAGCTTTGGTACGTTGTTTAAGGTGGAGCCCAAATATCTGCTGGTTGGCGGCATGTTAGGTGCATTCATTACCTTTACCGTAATTAAAAGCGTCGATTCCCTGGGGCCGGCAATGGCCAATATGTTTATTATCACGGCGCAGATGATTGTTGCCTACCTGATCGAAGTATTCGGACTGTGCGGGACGGAGAAGGTACCTTTCGAGTGGAAAAAGCTTGTCGGCGTCCTCTTCATTATCGCTGGGATTGTTATTTTTCAGTGGAATAAGGAAAATTGTGCAGGTTAAAATTAAAATAAATTTAATAACCTATTGTAAATAAGGTACAACTTATGTAAAATGAGAGTGTCTTATCATAAAAGTATAGAGGGTACTTTTTAAGTCTTCTTTAAATGGATGTCTGAAAACTTCTTATCTGTTTTCAGGCATACGCCGGGAAAGGAAGACGATAATGAAAAGAAAATTAATAATAACAGGGCTCACCTGTGTTTCTTTACTGGTATCGGGAATCTGCTACAGCTGTTCCTACCAGCAGAAGCAGCAGGCCGAATTGGTAACGGGTACCCCGGAAGACGGTACCGGTTTTGCAGCGCAGGAAGCGACAGACCTTACGGGTCAGCAGGCTGGCAGTAGGCAGGCAGCTGACGGGCAGGACAAAAGTCTTGTTGAGGAACAAGACTTAGGCTTAGAGGCTGATAAAGCAAAAATGGATAACCTGACTGGAGCAGGACAGACCTCCCCGGAGACTATGCTGACGGGAATACCGGAAGGAACGGGGATGCAGAGTGTTATTTATGTACATGTCTGCGGCGCGGTGGTCCATCCGGGAGTTTATGCTACGGCTGCGGATGCCAGGATAGTGGATGTGCTGGAGCTTGCCGGAGGGCTGGCAGAGGAAGCGGCAGGGGATTATTTGAACCAGGCCCAGCAGATTTTGGATGGCCAAAGGATATATGTCCCTACAAAGTCGGAAGTGAGCAGTCTGACAGCCGGTGACCACTTGAACGGAGGCAATTATGTGACCGGAGGCAGCTATGTGACCGGTGGTAATTATGCAGCCGGTGGGGAAGCAGCGGTGCCGGAGGGGAAGGACTCCTCCCTGGTTAATATTAATACTGCGGACGTGGCCCAGCTTATGACATTGCCGGGTATCGGCCAGTCGAAGGCGGACAGGATTATAGAATACCGCAGTGCAAATGGTAAATTTAAGACAATTGAGGAGCTGATGAAGGTGCCGGGAATCAAGGAAGGCTCCTTTCGCCAGATTTCCTTAAAAATATCTGTGGATTAGTTTTGGAAATTAATGATGAGGTGATGATATGGCAAAGAAGGTACTCGTTGTAGACGATGAAAAATTAATTGTAAAGGGAATCCGCTTTAGTCTTGAGCAGGATGGCATGGAGGTGGACTGCGCCTATGATGGTGAAGAAGCCTTAGAAGCTGCTAAGAATAAGGAATATGATGTGGTGCTCCTGGACGTGATGCTGCCCAAGCTGACAGGCTTTGAGGTATGCCAGCAGATCAGGGAGTTTTCAACAATGCCTATTATCATGTTAACGGCCAAGGGCGATGATATGGACAAAATTCTCGGACTGGAATATGGAGCGGATGATTATATTACAAAGCCCTTTAATATCCTTGAGGTGAAGGCCCGTATTAAAGCCATTATACGCCGCAGCAGCAAGTCGGCCTCCCAGGGTAATGGGGATAAGAAGACAGTCAGCTTCGGGGATATGAGGATTGACTGTGAAAATAAGAGGGTTTATATCGCAGGGAAAGAGGTTAATTTAACTGCGAAGGAATTTGATTTGCTTGAATTATTGGTATTCAATCCCAACAAGGTATATAGCCGCGAAAATTTGCTGAATATTGTATGGGGCTATGATTATCCCGGTGATGTCAGGACCGTAGACGTCCATATCCGAAGATTACGTGAAAAGATTGAAAGCAATCCAAGCGAGCCAAAATATATACATACAAAATGGGGTGTCGGATATTTTTTCCAGAATCAAGAGTGAATTCAAACGTTTAAACAGCATGCGGATCTATCTGCTCCTGGCCTATATTGTGCTGGGAGTTGCTCCGTTATTGCTTTTCTCCCTGGTACTATTAAATACTTATGAAAAAAATGCGGTTTCAAATAAGGTCATCGCGTTGGAGAACCAGGGAAGCATTTTATCAAATAAATTAGGGGTAAGCTTATATCTGACCGCCGGTGATGACTCCGGGATGGACCAGGAGATTAACCGGCTTGCGGATATTTACAATGGGCGTATTATTATCGTCAATAGGAACATGAACATTGTAAAGGATACCTACTCCCTGGAAGAGGGGAAGTATTTGGTTTCCGCCGGTGTCGTCCAGTGCTTAAAGGGAACCACCCCTGCCCCGGTGCATGACAGAAACACACATTATCTTAAATTTACCTATCCGATCACCCACAATGAAACGAAAGAAGTTATGGGTGTTATTGTTATGAGCTTTTCTACAAAGGACATCCAGAGCATCCGGGGGAGCTTAAACCAGCGTGCGGCTGTTTTTATAGTTACCCTGTCGATTTTAATCGTCGCTTTTGCAGTCCACTTTTCCGGAACCCTGACAAAGCCCCTGACCAGCATTGTGAATTCCATCGACCGGATCACGGATGGGTATCTGGAGGGTGAGGTATCCATTAAGGGCTACAATGAGATTGAAAGGATATCGGATTCCTTTAACCATATGATCAGCCAGATGAAAAAGCTGGAGAGCACCAGACAGGAATTTGTATCCAATGTATCCCACGAGCTGAAGACACCCATTACATCCATCAAGGTGCTTGCGGATTCCCTGCTGATGCAGGAGGATGCACCGGTGGAGCTTTACCGGGAGTTTCTGACCGATATTACGGATGAGATTGAACGTGAGAATAAGATTATTACCGACCTTCTTTCCCTGGTAAAGCTGGATAAAACCTCCGGGGATATGAACATTACGCCGGTTAATATCAATGAGCTGTTGGAGCTGATACTTAAGAGGCTAAGGCCCATTGCCAAGAAGCAGAATATTGAGATGATCTATGAAAGCTTTAGGCCGGTGGTTGCTGAAATTGATGAGGTAAAGCTGTCCCTCGGCATCTCCAATTTAATCGAGAATGCAATTAAGTACAATGTAGAGGACGGCTGGGTAAGGGTATCCTTAAACGCAGACCATAAGTATTTCTTCATTAAGGTATCGGATTCAGGGATCGGTATACCGGAAGAGGCCCTGGATTCTATTTTTGAGCGTTTTTACCGCGTGGATAAGGCGAGGTCCAGGGGAACGGGCGGAACGGGACTTGGACTGGCAATTACGAAAAACGTAATCTTGATGCACCATGGGGCGATTAAGGTTTACAGTAAGGAAGGGGAGGGCACCACCTTCAATGTCCGGATTCCTTTAAACTATGTGGCCTATTAGAACGGAGATGGATATGAAAAGACGATTAATGTTAACGGCCCTGATACTAGCGGCAATTGTTCTTGTTGCCTGCCGCCGCCGTCAGGATAATGAGGAAGGAGAAGCGCAGGTAGCCGTCTACTATATTAGTACGGAGACAAAGGGGCTGATTAATGAAAGCTATCAATTAATCAGCACGGAGCTTTCCGAGCAAATCAATGAGCTGCTGTATATGCTGAGGAAGAGTCCGGAGAACCTGGCCTACAAAAGCGTGCTTCCAGGTGATGTTAAATCGGATTTTGCATTAAATGAGGATGGGAGCCTGACGGTGAATTTTGATTCCACCTACAGCAATCTATCCGGTGTGGATGAAATCCTGGCACGGGCAGCGCTTGTTAAGACGCTGACCCAGCTTCCGGGGGTTGAGTACGTTCAGATTAATGTCAATGGGAACCCACTCATTGACGAGAGCGGCAATGCCATTGGACAGCTTACGTCAGAGGACTTCATTGATGATACGGATACGAGTACAAATTATAGGATCAAGCTATACTTTGCAAATGAAAAAGGCAACGCTTTAATAGAATATGATACGGACATCAATTATTCCGGGACGGAGACCATTGAAGAGCTGGCAGTAAAGCAGCTGATCAATGGCCCGACGAAGATGGGTCTGTATGATACGATCCCGAAGGTTACGGTACTGCTGGATTTATATAAGCCGGACGGGACCTGCTTTGTGGATTTTAATGAGAAGTTCATGGAAAAGCTTCCGGATACTACGGCAGACGTTGCCATCTATTCCGTGGTGAACA
>JARKQP010000234.1 GCA_029974875.1 Mobilitalea sp. | reverse complement strand
CCTCCTATTTCCTGGTATAGACTGACAGGTATTCCGTTCACACCATTTTCCGACGGATCCTGAATGCCGTCCTTATCTGTATCAAGCCATATATAGTCACCTATTTCACTCTTTGTGCTGCTGCCAACCTGGATACCAACCTTTAAAGGCACAGCAGGCAGCAATGTACGCACTGTATTGTTGAAATCAACAATGGTAGACCTGTAGAAAATTGAATTATAGGCAGTTTTGTTAGGCGGTGTTCCCAGAGGAGCCCTCATTTTCCAACTGATCTGTATCTTGCTGCCAGGCTTAAGAAGCTTGTCACTTTTGCCGTTTTCTTCAAAGTCTTTAACAACAAATTTCAGGGATTGAACTGTACTGATATCTTCGGGCGGAGTGGTGGACCAGGCCGGATCCGTCCCGATAATGGTAGCTCCACCCTGCCCGGTACGCGTAGGATTACCCACCGTACTGTAATATACGGTCAGCTCTGCTTTTGTAGTTCCTCCGTAAGCATCCGTTACTATACCACCCACAAATCCTGAAGGTATGGCTTCTATCATGTAGGGACGCCATTGCGACCCTCTCTGGCCGGTGGTTGCAACGCTGCTATCCCCGACAAACGGAAGTATGTCTACAATTTCCAGTTCCTTCACATAGATATTGCTGGCATTCTTTATCTCCAATATATAATCCGCTATTCCGCCGGAAACGGTTTTTGCGATATCGGGAACTTTTGAATAGCTGCTGTCCAGTTCGCCTTTTACCCATAAATCAGATTCCACCGCCGAGGTTTCCAGCACAGTTGTTCCAAGATCCTGTGCCTTCAATAGCTGTATAGCTCCCTTTCCGCTCACATTCTCCGCATCACTTACCAGAGTCATGGGAGAACTGTATTTAAAGCTTTCCGAGCCATACATATAAAATTTATTATAGTGTGTGCCTACACCGGCATATTCTTTTATAACTGCATTATAATCCAGAGTAATAGTTTCACCTATTTTGAGATACACCCCGTCAGGCCAGCTCCATCTGATGGTAGTCTGCCCCAGCTGCGGATAATTGTTTATGACCTCCTCTATGGGAGTACCCAATCCTCCAGCACCTAAAGAAGAACTAAAGGTTATATTGCCGGTATATTCAAAACCTGCCGGTAAAACATCAATCAAAACAGGATTCATCAGCTCCTTTGTCCC
Source organism: Mobilitalea sp. (assembly GCA_029974875.1). The sequence goes on along the minus strand of JARKQP010000234.1, from coordinate 2,377 downwards.
CAGACCGTCATGATTTGTCACCCTTAAACGGTATTTGACACTATCATTTCCGATAAATCCTCCGCCGCCGGTATATGAAGTTACCCTGCTTTTGCTCATTTCAGATATCCAGGCCATGTCAAGAAGCTGATAAAATTTTACTTCATCATTTCTATCCTGATTAGCAGATATTCCCTCAAATATCCTGTGCTTGAAGTTCAGTTTTACTGCTGCGGTATAAAGCTGGTACTGGGCATCTGTTTTTAAAACACCCTTTAGCTTGATTTTCTGTGTATAGCTGAAGCCTGCGGGTATGTCACCGGAAAACACATACTTGAAGCCCTTAAGCTGATCTTCTCCCAAAATCGAAGCAAGATTTAAGGTTTCATTGGTATCTGTGTTGTAGGGACCTCCATATTTTATCCAGGCCACGCCGTCTGTAGTATAATAAAAATCATACTGCACTGAAGCTGCCGATTGTCCCAATTGCAGCTCAGTATAATCCATAGCGTCCGGCAGCGTATTTACCAGCAGCTCTGCATTATAAAGCTTTTCATTTACGGCAGCAGGATTATTGAAATCCAGTGCATAGGTAACGGTGTCTCCTCTGTCATAGTTTTTGTTCTGTATTACTTTTGAACTATTCTTACTATAGTAAGTACCAGGTACCGGTCTTTCAATATTTATAGACACTGCAGGATCCGGATACGCAGCCGTCACAAAAGTCGAATCTATCGCAGCAGAGCCTCCGGCCCCAAAATCATAAGGCCCGGCGGCAGCTCCTGAATCGTCTATCGTATCAGCCGTGACCGAAACCGAGTTGGTAATAGTTGAACCCGGGACATATCCCGGATCTCCCCCTGCACCATCACGGTCTATGGGGTATCTTATGACAACATCAAAATCTATATCATTTCTATAGACTGCACCGGAAAAATCCCATGTCAAAGTAGTAATACCGCCCGCAGTTGTTTGGGCAAAAGTTACCCCGGAAGCGGTATGTGATATAAACGTGCTATGTGCCGGCAGGATATCCTTGATCACAATATTTTTAAGAGGCATGGTATAATGGTTTCCATCCAGCTTTATATGGTAGGATATATCAATATAATAACCTCCCGGTTCCCCATCTGATTCTTCGTGCTTTATTGTTTTGTTGCTGTTCTCTGTTTTGCTGATGGACCATTTTGACGTCGAAAGCACAAAGGCTGTCTCCATTGAATCGGATGGCGGAACAAAGGTTATAGGTGTCGTACCGTCAATGTCATCATATCCTGAAACATCAGCAATATTATTGCGCCTGTCTCCATTCTTCACACCCGTACCGCTCCCCCTGTCAATGGGATATCTCAAGGTGATATTCTTTACCAGGGTGCTGTTTGCTGCTAAAGCTACAGCACTCCAGGTTATAGTACGGTCCACAAGATCTACATCTCCACCATCGTCATAGACGACAGAAGCAACATCGACCGGTATGTGATATGTAATGGCACCGCCTGAAATGCCGACGTCACCGCCGGATAATCTTATTTGGTAGGCTACATCCACCGTATTTATTGTAGGGTCCTGAGTGAGCGTAACATTTGCAGGCCCCGTGATATCTATTCCCCACCTGGCAGTAGAAGCCTGGAAGGCTGTCTCAAAGCTTGCGGTCTTTGTCAAAAACGGGTCCGCCTCTGCTCCCGTCACCTTTTCAAAGCTTCCATCCTCCTGAAGCCGAACAGGATAACCTGCTACTGTGACGGTGTTAGTTCTCCTGTCACCGGCTGCAACCCCCGGATTGCTCCCTCTCGCCACTGCAAATTTCAAAGTGACATTGAAGCTTTTCTGGTCCGGCAGAACATTTTCTATTGTCCAGATAACCTTGCCTGCCTGTGTCGTATCAGTGGCGACTCCGGCTGAGCCATCCAGGTCAGAGGACACATATGTAGCATTTTCAGGCAATGTATCTGTAATGACAACATCCTTAAGCGCTATATTCCCGTTTTTAAGTTTTATAGTATATGTAGCTTGTATTTCAGTCTGAGTCTGATTGTTAGAAATTGTTAATGCCGGGGGACCTGTTTTTTCAAGCTCCCAGGATTTTGGGAGTACATAGCTTAAGGTTCCATCCGTACTCTCTCCTGTATTCAAAGCTCCATCCTCAGCATCGATGGTCCCCTCAATTTTAGCTTTTTTATAAGCTATGGAAGCTCCATTGGGATAATTGCCATGGGGAAACTTAAATTTAATATATACACTTCCGCTGCTTCCGGCCTTAAACAGATTATCGGGCTGACCAGCCGCATTATTGCGCATTTCCAGAATAATTTTTTTTATATTTGCTCCTGCAGCCGGATTTCCTTCTGAGTCAGCATATATAACATTTTTTACATGGGTAGATCTTACAATATCATGA
>JARKQP010000188.1 GCA_029974875.1 Mobilitalea sp. | reverse complement strand
CACCCGGTAGCCATATAATACAATAGCATGCCGATTCCAAAGACGTCACACCGTTCGTCGGCCTTAGCCTTAAAATAAAGCTCCGGCGCCGCATATCCAACGGTAGCATAATATCCCGGAGGTTCTGCGGTATCCGTAGGGACGGCACTTCCGAAGTCAACCAGCTTCAGGGTCATATCGGATAAAATGATATTGTCCGGCTTCAGATCCACGTATAGAATGGACTGTTCCAGGGAATGAAGGTAATGGATCAGGTCACAGAGCTGTATTCCAAAGCCTAGGAGGATATCCTCCCTGAGACTTCCCCTGGAAGCAACGTATTCCTTCAATGTCTCTCCTTCAAGATATTGTTCGACAATATAGGAACCTTCTTCATTTTCCTCAATATCATAAATTATAGGAATACCGGAATGTTTCAGATTTTTTAATACAAAGGCTTCATTTCTTTGTAATTCATATAAGGGATGGTTTTTAGGGATATATTTGATTGCACGATAAGAATTTAAGATGATATGTTCTGCCAGATAGACTTTAGCCGTGCCTCCACGGCTAAGCAAACCTAAGATTTTATACTTTTGGAACCATATTTCCTGCTGCATTCACTCCTTTCCTACCAGCAGCTTTTGTAGTACAGCCAATTCATCTTTATTATAGTTAAATTATGGAATTTTTACAATCATTTTTTTACTGACTTTTTTTACAAACTTTTATTTAAATTTTGTGCGATTTACCATTGCTAAAAGTAGCAATATTTGGACGTACCTTCATATAAATTTCATAGGTATGCATATTGACTTTACTTATAATTTAAATTATACTTTTTTTACACCATTGGATGATTTACCGTGGATACGTGTAAATCGGTTCCTTTTTAGTACAGAAAGGGGTGTACTATATGAAGATAGAAAAGATTAATGACAACCAAATCAGATGTACCCTGAACAAAAGCGACTTAATTGACCGTGAATTAAAAATAAGCGAGCTTGCCTATGGCACTGAGAAGGCAAAAGCACTATTCCGTGACATGATCCAACAAGCGTTTTATGAATTCGGTTTTGAAGTAGATGATATTCCTTTAATGATAGAAGCTATTCCCGTATCAACGGAATGCCTTATCCTGGTAATAACAAAGGTTGAAGATCCAGATGAATTAGATACGCGCTTTTCCAAGTTTTCCTCCTTCAATGTCCATAACAACGTAGATAAAGCGGACAGTGATGATGAGGATTCCTATGCAGATGAAATTATTAACAGCTTTGAGCAATTGGAGGACGAACTGAGCGAGGAACTGGAGGAGAGTGTCAAGGAGGAAGATTCCTTGGTAGGCGCTGAGGCTGTTGACATGGATCCCCCTGCAAAGCCGGGTGTCAACATTCCTTCTAAGCTGACGAAGATTTATTCCTTCCGCTCCTTACAGGAGGTAGTGGAGCTGGCGTATATCATGCTTGGAACCTACAACGGGATCAACACGCTGTATAAGAATCCGGTTACGTCCACCTATTATCTGGTGGTAAGCATGTCAGACCATACTCCGGAGGAATTCAACAAGATCTGTAATATTATCTCGGAATACGGCAAGGTAGAGCGCTCTACTTATGCAAGCTCAAGCTATTATAAGGAACATTTTGAAGTCATTGTCAAAGACCATGCATTGCAGATATTGTCCGTAATGTAGAGAGTACTTTATTAACATCTTAGTGAGTATATGAAAGAACAGAGTATTAGGAATCGCATACCCTGTTCTTTTTTATAAATTTCTTTGATTATGATCAGAACTTGTAAAACCCGAATCTGTATGATAGCATTATATTATAGGGATAGCTATAATAACTCCAGCTATTCATAGATTACTTATTTTCAGAACAAGGAGTATGAATCATGGGGCAATTTGAAAAACTATTTCTTAGTATTCTTAGTGGCACCAAGGATAACAATATTAAATTTTCTGATCTTCAAAAAGTTCTTGATACGCTTGGTTTTCATCAAAGAATTCGAGGTGACCACTTCATTTATACCAAAGAAGATGTTGATGAAATTCTCAACATTCAACCAAAAGGTAATATGGCTAAGCCCTATCAAGTTAAGCAAGCTAGAAACATTATCGTTAAGTATGGATTAGGAGGCGATCTAGATGTATAAATATGAGATTATTATCTACTGGAGCAACGCAGACGATTCCTTCATCGCTGAAGTACCTGAACTTCCTGGCTGCATGGCTGATGGAATTACAACTGCTGAAGCTCTTAAAAATGTCGAATTCGTAATTAGTGAGTGGATTGAAACTGCCAAAGAGCTTGGCAGGTCTATTCCTGTACCTAAGGGTAAACTAGCGTATGCATAAAAATATCCTAAGTATGGATCCTTTCTTGTAATGCACTTTACACAGGTGCATTACAGGAAGGGCAGCGATAATACTTCCCCTCTACCCTTCCTACCTTTTCCTTCACTTTATGTCTTCCAATATTAATTGCTTTCATACCATAGTTCTCTGGAAATCCACCAACAACGAATTCTATCATTATAACAAACTATGGCATTCATCTGCGTCAAGCACAGCAGACACCATACCATGGGATTATACCTATCTATCTGCACAATAGCATGGACAGGTCATTTACATTGGTGCCAGTAGGGTCTGTCATAATCAGTCCGCCCACCGCCTTTAGGGCATGGTAGGAATCGTTGTCACGCAGAATTTCCAGGGGGTCAATTCCTTGTGACAGCAATGCCTGCCAGGTCTCTCCCGTCACCATGCCTCCTGCCGCATCGGTGGGTCCGTCGGTGCCGTCCGAGCTTACGGATAACAGCACCGTATTTTCCAGCCACTGTATACCGCAGGCTCCGCTCAGCGCCAGCTCCTGGTTGCGCCCGCCCTTACCCTTTCCCTGCACCCGGACTACGGTTTCGCCTCCAAGTATAATGGCGCAGGGCAGCTTAAAGCTGCTGGTGCCGTCCTTTCTTTGAAGCCCCTTGGCTATGGACGCCAGAAACCTTCCTGCCTCCTTCGCCTCACAATTCAAGTCCGTTGTTATTATATAGGCATGATATCCCAATTCCTCCGCTTTTTTCGCGGCTGCCAGGCAGAAATTCCTGCCATTGCCGGTTACCACAGTCTCTACATTATGGATTTCCTTCGGCGTCTCTGATTGCAGGCAGTTGATTACCTGATCGGGGAAATGCAGCCCATATTTTTTTATAATGCCCATAACATCGCTGCTGCTTGTATTATCCGGGTAGGCCGGGCCGGAAGCGATCATTCCCAGGTCATCCCCCAGCACATCCGAAAGCATTACCTGGAATATCCTGATATCCTTGCACAGGGCAGCCAGCTTTCCTCCTTTTACGGAAGAAAGCCTCTTTCTTATAGTGTTTATTTCCGTAATATCTGCGCCGCATTTGAGGAGCTGGTCCGTACAGGACTGGATATCCTCCAGGGACAGGTCCTGTTCCGGCAATTCAAATAGTGCGGAGCCGCCTCCCGACAGCAGTAAAATGATTTCCATGCTGCTATCCATGGTGCCAATCATTGATAATACCTTTTTTGCAGCCAACACAGAATTATCATCCGGGATGGGATGCCCTGCTTCTATCATGGAAAACAGCTCAATCTCCCCCAGGCAATGTCCATATTTCATAACTACAACGCCCTGCCTGATTTTATCCCCTAACAATTCACTGGCAGCCTTAGCCATCCGCCAGGCAGCCTTTCCGATTGCTATGACGCAGACCTCCTTTTCCGGCTTATGGTTCTCCAGCGCCTGCTTTACGGCTTCCTCCGGCAAGACTTTTTCAATGGCATAGGTTATGATTTTACTTGCATCCTCTGTCAACTCATCCCCTCCTTATGATTAATTTTGTATATTAATTGGTTTTCCTTTTATGAATGAAGCCAGGTTTTCCGCAGCCATGTCCATAATCCTCTGTCGGCTCTCCCTGGAAGCCCAGGAGATATGCGGTGTGATGATACAATTTTTCGCCTTTAGCAATGGGTTATCAGCCCTGATGGGTTCCGTGGACACCACATCCAAGCCGGCAGCGGCTACCTTGCCGCTGTTAAGGGCCTCGCACAGATCTTCTTCAACGATCAGGGGACCCCGGCTGTTATTTAGGATAATGACGCCATCCTTCATTTTACCGATGCTTTCTTTATTAATGATTCCCTCTGTCTCCGAAAATAGCGGGCAGTGGAGGGCAATTACGTCCGACTCCGCCAAAAGCTCCCCAAGCTCCGCATATTGGCAGCTGCCGCTGACTAAATCCGGGTCTTTATGGGTATCAAAGGCCAGAACCTTCATTCCCAGGGCCTGGGCAATTTTTCCGGTCCTTTGCCCGATCCTCCCATAGCCTATGATTCCCATTACCTTCCCGTCAAGCTCGATCAGCGGATAATCCCAGAAGCACCAATCCGGGCTATCTGACCAGCGGCCACGGTGTACCTCATCACTATGATGCCCTATATGATGGCAGATTTCCAGCAGCATTGCTATGGCAAACTGTCCTACTGCTGCAGTACCGTAGGCAGGGATGTTCGTCACCGGGATATTCTTTGTTCCCGCATAAACATAATCGACCACATTATAGCCTGTCGCAAGAACCCCTATGTATTTTATGGCGGGGCAGGCATCCATTACTTCCCTGGAAACCGGCGTCTTATTTGTAAGGACGATCTCTGAATCCCCGATCCGCCTTATGATCTCTTTCACGTCATCTACGGGCGTCCTGTCATATACCGTCAGTCCGCCCAGCTTCTCCAGCGGCTCCCAGCTTAAATCCCCTGGATTTTCCGCATAACCGTCAAGTACAACAATTTTCATACCTAGTCATTCCTTTCTTTCTTCACTGATAAGTAATTACGCCCAGAAAACTATGCCCATATTAAAAATTACACTGGCTATCCTGTTTCGCAATTGCTCATTCTTTCCTTAACCATCGGGATCAGCTATCTGCACATCTCCCTGGCTATGTCCTGTATCCGCTCCGAGGTGATTCCATTTATCTTAAGCAGCTCCAAATAAGGCGCGGATTCCCCGAAGCAATCCTGGACACCGACCCTCCTTACCTGACCCCTGCCGGCTTCCGCCACAATTTCACAGACTGCTGAGCCTAGGCCGTTTAAGATATTATGATCCTCTACGGTTATGATTTTTCCCGTTATGTTGATCGCCCTTCTTACGGCAGCCTCATCGATTGGCTTAATGGTATGCATGTCAAAGAGCTGGACACTGATATTTTCCTCCTCCAGCCTTTCCGCTGCGAGCTTTGCAATTGCTACCGTATCGCCGTTGGCAAAGATAGTTACATCCTTTCCTTCCCGGATTAAGTGGGCTTTCCCGATTTCAAAGTCAACCCCCTCTTCATACAGGGTCTCTACCGCATCCCTGGTAAAACGGATGTATACCGGTCCTTTATATTCTGCGGATTTTGCTATGAGCTTTCTGGCCGAGTTATAATCTGCCGGCATTAACACCGTCATATTGGGGATTGTCCTAAGGATTCCCATGTCCTCAATGCACTGGTGGGATGCCCCGTCATTTGCCGGCGTCAGCCCTCCGTGGGAGCATAGGAATTTAACGTTTAATCCCGGGTAGCAGACCTCCTGGCGGATTTGTTCGGATGCCCGCATGCTTCCAAAGGCAGCATAGGTAACTACATATGGGATTTTTCCCGTTGTGGCAAGCCCTGCTGCCACTCCTACCGCATTTTGCTCGGAAATCCCCACATTGATATGCTGCCCCGGCAGGCGGTTGGCAAACTCCTGTGTTTTACAGGATTTAGCTACATCGCAGTCCACAACATAGATGTTCTTATTCTTTAAGCCCAATTCTAAAATTTCTTCTCCAAGCGCTTCTCTTGTTGCCCTTCCTTTCATAACAATTACCCTACCCTTTCCAATTCCTTTACTGCCAGCTCGTATTCTTCCTTATTGGGCGCCATCCCGTGCCAGGATGCCACATTTTCCATAAAGGATACCCCTTTTCCTTTTACCGTATTGCATACGATGCATTTTGGCTTCTTATTCTGCTGGGATCTCATAAACTGGATGGCGGCTACGATTTCCTCCATATTATGGCCGTCTATCCTGACCGTCTGGAAGCCGAAGGACTTGAATTTTTCCTCCAGATCCCCCGTAGGCATGATATCCGCCGTAAAGCCGTCATTCTGGAGCCTGTTATTGTCAATAAAGACCATCAGGCGGTCCAGCTCATACTTGGCTGCCGTCTGTGCGGCCTCCCAGATCTGTCCCTCGTTGCATTCACCGTCCCCGAGCAGGGTATAGGTCATATAGTCTTTATTATCCCGTTTCCCCGCCAGGGCCATGCCCACCGCGCAGGAAAAGCCCTGTCCCAGGGAGCCTGTGGAGATGTCGATACCGGGACACCGTTTCATATCAGGATGCCCTTGGAACATAGAGCCCTGCTTGCGCAGTGTTTCCACATGGCTCATATCCATATAGCCCCTGTGGAGCAGGGCGGAATAAAGAATCGGGCATACATGCCCCTTTGACAGGACAAAACGGTCCCTGTCAGCCCAGCCGGGATCCGCCGGATTAACCCTCATGAATTCAAAATAAAGAGCCGTCATAATATCAGCCGCGGAAAGGGAGCCGCCCGGATGTCCAGACTGGGCCTTAAAAATCATGTCTATTGCAGTCTTTCTTAAGTCCGCCGCCTTTTGTTCCAGCTCTTTTACTCTTTCTCTATCCATTGTTACCTCCAATTCATAATACGTCATACCTATTTAAGGTAGTTAAAATGCCATTTTTCAATGGCATTTCCGCTTTTTCTTTTAGATCCTGCTCTTCCACATGGAGAGGGAATCTTCGATTACTTCCTTAATTTTAGAATAATCCTTGTTCTTGATGCAATCCACCATCTGCATATGTCCGACAGGTCCTACATCCTCCTGCGTATATACGGTTTCCCCGATGGATTGTTCAAATAGGGTGTATATCCCCTTTAAAATCCGGATAAAGAACATATTCTTGCTGGTTTCTATGAGTATGCCGTGGAATTCCAAGTCATACTCCCTGGCTGTATCAAAATCGCCCTCTTTTACGGCCTTTGACTGCAGGCGTATGTTCTCTTCTAATTTCTCAATTTCTTCTTCCGTCGCTTTGTCAACGGCTGCCCTCAGGGCCGCCTCGTCCAGGATCTGCCTGAATTCTAATAATTCCTCGCTGGAGGACAAATCAAATATCATTCCATATACCAGATCATCGAAAATGGAAGGATTCATCTGGGAGCATACATAGGTACCGTCCCCACGCTTAATTTCAATAATACCAATTGCTGTTAAGACCTTCATCGCTTCACGCAACGCGGTCCTGCTAACGTTCAGCATCTCAATGAGTTCATATTCATTCGGTAATTTTGAGCCAGCCTTATAATCACCCTTGATAATCATATTTTTAATGGTATCAATGATTTGATTTACAACTGTATCCTGTCCTATTAGCTTAACCTTCTGCATGCCGCAACCTACTCCTTATTTATGGTGATACTGTGATATTATAGAAATTATATCACGTAAAAGGCACATGATATGGCACTTCATGCCAAGGATGCGCACTCCGCTCCGGTGCCATGATATAATGTCCTAGACATTATATCATATATTGTTATTTATGGCAAAGCCAACCTTATTCCTTGACTCCGGAGAAAGCGATGCTCTGTACGATATATCGCTGCATAAATATAAATACGATTGCCAGTGGTATAATGCTCAGCATGGAAACTGCAACTGCAGTCCCGGCGTGTGTGGTGCCGTTGCTGCCGGAATTATAGATGACCAGGCCTATCTGCAGAGTGTATTTCTGCACCTTATTTAAGACAATCATGGGCCATAGCAGGTCATTCCAGACATTGATTACGTCAAGCACCACAATGGTGGCGATGATGGGCTGGAGCAGCGGAAAATATATTTTAGAGAATATCCTCAGCTTGCCTGCCCCGTCAATTACCCCCGCCTCATATAGATCATAGGGCAGGTCATCACAGAAGGTCTTGACAAAGAAGATATACATGGCGTTGGTCATGACACTGGGCAGGACTACACCCACTAAGGAATTGGAAAGCCCGGCCATTTTAATAATCTGGTAGACAGGCATCAGCTTCGTCTCGAATGGAATCATCATATTTGTTAAAATCAAAAGCAGTAATATTGTTTTCCCCGGAAAGTTTCCCTTAGAAAGACAAAATCCCGTTAAGGTGGCTATGATAACATTCAATACGGCACTGAGCAGTGCAATCAGAATTGTGTTTACAAGGTATCTTATCACCGGCATATTCTTAATAGCCATCTCATAATTGAAGAGGCTGAAGTTCTTGGGAAACAGTGAAGGCGGATATCTTAATGAATAGGATTTGACATAATCAAAGCTGGAGGACAGCAGCCAGACCATGGGTATCAGGATTACCAGGGCAAGGATGGAAAGCACTACATAATACAGTATTTTAGACGGTTTTAAGATCTTCTTCATGCTCCTGCACCTGCTTTCCTCTTTTTCTTTCCCTTTCCATAGACATCCTCTTTTTTATTTGTCAAGGAAAAATTGATGATTGTTGCCGCAAGTATGATCAAAAACAGGATAATGGAAGCCGCAGAGGCCAGCCCCTCATCCTTATAATTCAGGGTGGAAAATGAATTCCGGTAAATATATAGCAAAATGGTCTCCAAAGAGCCTGCAGGATTTCCTGCCTCCGTCCCAATCGTATAAACCTCTGTAAATCTTTTTAATGCAGCTATGCAGGAGGTAATCAACACGAAGGAAAATGTGTTTTTCGCGCTGGGTATGGTAATATACCTCCATTTATGCCACTCATTCGCCCCGTCAATTTCTGCTGCCTCGTAAAGATTCTTCGAGATGCTCTGCATGCCTGCAAAAAACAAGATAATGTTATAGCCGATCCCCTTCCAAATAGCAATAAAAACCAAGGATTCCCTGGAGGTACTGACGCTGTTCAGCCATAGCTTCGGCTCCATCCCTAATTTACCCAGGAGGAAATTTAAAAAACCTGTTTCATCAGGCATCATCAGGTACTTGAACATAGTGGCCACCGTCACCATCGACATAACCATCGGGAATAAGAATATGACCTTATAAATATTGCGGAACTTCGTTATCCCGTTTAGCATGCTGGCAATGACAAAGGCCAGAGGCACGTTAAAGGCAACGCCTAACACCGCCATATAAAGCGTATTTACCATCGACTGGCGGAATTCACCGCTTCCGAACATAATACTATAATTAACGAGCCCGATAAAGCTTCCCTTTACATTTTGCAGGCTTGTCACGATTGTCTGCAGCAGTGGATAAATATTGAAAATAATCGTTCCCAATAGGGAAACGGACAGCAGCAGATACCAGTTTAAATAACTTCTTATTTTAGTTTTATTCATAAAATCCCCTTATAGTGGGTGCCCTTTCCGGCACCCACTTGTGTTGGTCTGTGATTTCCCTGCTTATTACTTCTTTAATTGCGTCTGTAAATCGGTAGCCCATGTTGTTACTCCCGCCTGGAAGTTGGCAATCGCTTCCTCCACAGTGCAGGCTTTCGTAATAAGGTCATTATTCACAGGCTGCAGAGGCTTCCTCCAGTGCCAATAATCATCTGTCAGGAAGGTTGTCTTGGACTGGTAGTCATATCTTTCCTTGTTTATTTCATAATCCATAAGCTTCATGCCTGCGGTATCCTTTAAGCAGGGAAGCTTATCACTGGCATAGTTTCTCAGGTAGAAATCCACGATATCCTTATTTGTCGTCAGCTCCTTAATTACTTCCCAGGCCGCATCCGGATTCTTTGCTCCCTTGACAACGGAAAACCTGAAGAATTCCGGGAATCCCTGCCTTCCGTCCTTACCCTCGGGAATTGGCAGCATTTTATACCTGTCAGTCACTTCCTTATCCTCAGCATATACATAGGCCATATATTTTTTTACAAAATTACTGGTGTCAAAATTGAGGGCTATATTATTATTCTCCATCAGGAAGTTTTCCGCACCGGAGGATGTGGCAATACCATTTGGCGCACTGTCAGCCAGCCGGACCATGTCCGTGAAATAATTACGTACTTCCTCTGAGTCCTTAATATAATCCGCATATTCCGCCAGGTCAAATTCTCCGATCTCCATGGTATCGCTCTTTAGCGGCTTGACCGCATCATAGCTGATCGCATACCATTCTGCCCAATACGGGATGATGTAAGCGCCATAATTAACTTCCCCTGTCACGGGGTTATTGCCCGTCATCTGCTCTGCCAGACCCACCAGCTCATGAAGGCTCATGCTGGCATCCGGTTCCTTGACACCCCAATCCTGGAAGAGCTTTGTATCATAAATAATGCCGTTGCTGGCGATTGTCATTGGCAGGCCATATACTTTACCGGTGTCATCCGGGTAGTTGAAGGATTTATAGGAGGTATAATAGGCTGCCGGCTCCATCCAAATATCAGACATGGTGTCAAAGTTCACCTTTTCATCCTTATTAAGATATTCCGTCAAATCCATATACCAGTTAGGAACTGCTTCCTGGTTGGTGTAAAAACCTACGTCCGCCTCTCCTGAGGTAGCCAGGACCTCTATCTTCTGTATCCATCCGTCCCAGGGAATCGAGGTCAGCTGGATATCATACTGGGGCATTTTTTCCTCCAAAAAAGCTTCAAAATCAGGAATCCCCAAGGATTTTATGCCGGATATGGGATCCACTGTTGTTTCCTCGCTGATGCCGGGAACCACAACCCTTACTACTTCCTTCTCCTGATTTCCCTGGTTATCTGCCGTATCCGTAGTTCCTTTTGCATCTGTAGTTTCCTTTGTGTCCGTATCCCGGGAGTTACATGCTGTAAATAAAAGTGTCATGCTTAATCCTATTAATAAAATGAAGCTTACTATTTTTTTATTCATTTTTACACCCCGTGCCTTTCAATTTTTTAATGGATCTATCCAAAGATTGAATAGTCCTAATATAAAGGTTGAACATGTTCTTTTTCAACAAACAGCGGCCGTTCGTAATCAGGTTTACCTTTGGCATATAAAAGTTGAACATGTTCTTTTTCAACCAATAGATCCTCCTCTAGACCTTCAATTACTTACCTTTGCTTTTTTTACTACGACCGTACCGTCAACCAGTACAATTTCAGCAGTCCATTCCTCATTCTCCCCAATGTCCGCAACCGGCTTTTGCAGCCAGTTAAATAAGAAGTTAATTGTAAATGGATCATCATATGCCGTCGCTTCCAGCTTTCCATTCCGGTAGAAATTCACATAATCGATTTTTTCCGGGTACAGGCTGGCCAGCCTGATCCACCGGTTCCCTTCAAAATGCATCTCAGGTTCAAACCCCTGCAAATAGAACTGTTCCTCCAGCATTAGCCCATGCTCTTTTATCCCAAGGACTTGCGCCATCCTGGCCGCGAAATACTGGTCCTCTCCCCTTGTGATTCTCCAGTTAACCGGAGGCTCCTGTTTTGTCATATTATTATAGTAGCCCCAGGATACACCGTGCCTGAGGGCAGCCCCCATCTGGCTCAGCGCCTGTGAATCCTCATTGCAGATAATGGGTCTCTCCGGTTTGATGGCCTTCGCCTTCATAATATGGTTATAAAACTGCTGCCTTGTCTGGTTATTCCCATGAATCAGTATAACATCAGATGCCTGCCCAATGCTATCTGAAAAATAAGCGCCTGTTCCGCTACAGCCCACGGGCATCCCGCCGGATTCCCTCTGGGCTATGTGGATTAGCTCCACAATCCCCTTGTCATTGTACAAAATCGGATGGAGCTTATAGCCGTCCACATCATGCTCGTTGGCAATTTCAATGATAACATTGGCGGCTCCCAGCCCTCTCAGCCAATTACAGGCTGTCTTAGTTGCTTCGATTACTGCTGCATCATCCTTTAAGTAATGGCTTTGTGTGCAGTAGAACAAGCTGACAATTACGATCATGCCAAGCTCATCGGCAGCCCGGATGATCCTTTCCATGCGGTTAAGGTAGGCCTCATCCATTTCTGTCCCATCCTCACTATAAGGACTGTTATGTATCGTCGCACTGTCGATGGTGTAGCAGGGACCGCCGCCCTGGAAGCCTACGGTAAATGCCCTAAGCCCACACTCATACCATTCCGGCAGGGCTTCAATCAGCTGGCTGACATTTTCATCCGCATCGAACCTTCTCCCAAATCTATGGAACCTGCCTACATCCTTCCTGTCATCAAAAACACCCTGTATAAATCTCGCATTCATTAGCAGGCCTTTCTTATCCTCAGGGCACCCTGGGATTTCCTCATATACTTTCCTGCCGTTGATATAAAAATGCGTATTCTGTATCCTTAAGATTGTCTTCATATTGCTTCCTCTTTATATTTCTTTACATTCTTTATGTCAATAGATAATACGTCATACGTTTAAGTGCAAACTAAAGCATTAATTTTTTCATTTTTTGCAAGCCTGATGGTCCTATTTTGTAAACCGGTACGTCTACCTCCTTATGGTCTAACAGGCTCATTGATATCTGTGCAAAGACAATGGCATCCACCTGCCCTGCCAGCTTATATAAGGCTGAGCATACCATTTCATCGTGCCTGGCCCTGTCGCCGGAGCACAGCACATCAAAGGCACCGTCTACCACCGAGGTAATGATCTTAATCTTTTTTCCCGCTTCATCTGCCTTTTCCTGGATTGTCCTTGCGATCGCGGCAGGGCTGGTGGGCAGCGTTGCAAGCACCCCGATTACCTCTGCATTCTTAACGGACAGCTCCGCTACGGGCTCTTCAATATTAATCATTGGTATCTTCAAGAGCGGGCGTATCATTTTTGTTGCCTGGTTTACGGAGGTGCAGGTTACGATAATTCCGTCTGCCCCCGAGGCCTCGGCAGCCTTTGCATAATTTAGCATGCGTGAGGCTATTGCCGGTGTCATTTCGCCGCATTCTCTTGTTTCTTTCAAAAGACTGTCATCCATGATATTGTAGATGCTGATATCAGGATTGTCCTCTTCGAACGGTCTCATGAAAGGGTTGTAAATAATATCCATGAAATTATTTACGGTGTTGATTGTGTACAGCTTCTTCCCCATTCCTTTCCTCCTTTCAATA
>JARKQP010000429.1 GCA_029974875.1 Mobilitalea sp. | reverse complement strand
GGATACGGAAACCCGTATCTGACAGGGGAATACAGGGAATATCTGCAGGAGAATGGTCTGGATAATCCGGTATATTGCCAGGAGTGGGGAATAGAAACAGATAACAGGACGTGGGCAAAAGGTGAGTATGACCTGACAGAGGCGGAAAATTTCAACACTTACTCTTCAGGCTGCATCAAAACGCCGGGGGCGGTCCATGAAGCAGATTTTCTGGTGTCCAGGGCCATGAATTGGATGGACCAGAGGGTTCAAGAAGGCACGCCGTTTTTTATGAGAGTGGATACCTGGGGACCGCATCATGCCTTCCAGGTTCCTCTAGAAGCGTCGGACATCATCAATGCCGGTGAAATAGAAGAATATCCGAGCTTTGGTGACAGGATGGATCATTTGCCCGGATTTTCAAAGGAATTCCGGGATAGAATAGAAAAAAGCAATCCCTGCAAATCGTGGAAGGATTGGCAGCAGATTATGAAAAGAGCCTATGAAAGCTATTCTTATATAGACAAGGCCATCGGAAGGCTGCTGGATAAACTGGAGCAGCAGGGCATTGCTGAGGATACCCTTGTAATTTATACGGCGGATCATGGAGATGCCCTTGCAAGTCATGGAGGGATGGTTGACAAGGCCGGTGATATGATGGAAGAGGTCATGCATATTCCCATGGTGATCCGGGGCCCGGGAGTTATCAAAGGAATGGTGTCGGATAAGCTGGTAAGCAACCTTGATCTGGTGCCCACCGTTCTGGAAATAGCCGGAATGGAACCGCCTGGAAATATGGATGGAAAAAGCCTTGTGCCCCTTTTAAAGGGCGATATGGCAGACTGGCGGGAGGATTTCATGGCGCAGCATTATGGGCATTTTAATGTCCATGCGGTACAGAGGGCGCTTTACTATAAGAATTACAAATATGTGGCAGCGGAAAATGAGGTTCATCAATTGTATGACCTTGAAAAGGATCCCTTTGAAATGAACAATCTTATAAATAATCCATCCATGGAGGAGGTTCTCAAGGAAATGAAAAGAAGGCTCCTCAAGCAAATGGACGTGCACCTGGATGCCGGGAGCAGGGTTCAAGCGCTTAGGGAGCAAATCGGGGAGACAAGGGGGTAGATCCCTTGTCCCGCCAGCCTTTCAGGCTTTCACTGCACCGGAAGTAATTCCCTCCATATAAAGCCTTGAGCCCGCCATAAACAGGATCAGCAGCGGTATGGTGGCAAACACATAGCCGGCCACCATGACCCCTATGTTTGTTTTGGCCAGTGAGCCCGTAAATACCTGCACAGCTACTGTGATAACCTGCTTGCTTGTGGAACTTATTATCATAAGGGGCCACACATAATCATTATAGAAGCCTATCATGTTCATTATTGCCAAAGTCGCCAATATTGGCTTTGCCAGAGGCAGAGCTATTTTAAAGAAGGCTTGCAGTTCGTTTGCTCCGTCAATTCTGGCAGATTCAAAAAGAACTTTAGGCTGTTCCATTATGAAAGTCCTGCAAAGGATTATTCCAAAAACCTGGCCTCCGCTAATCCATGGCAGTATCAGCGCCCACCAGTTGTTCTTAAGCCCCAGCTCCTCCACAAGCTTAAAAAGCGGTGTAAGGGTCAGAACGGAAGGTATCATCATTATACTTACAATGGCTATGTACAATGCCTTTCTGCCGGGAAAGTCGAGTTTTGCCAGCACATATCCGCTCATGGATGCCAGCAGGACTGAAAGTACAGTTGATACACCAACAGTAATGATTGAGTTGAACATATTCAAGTACAGCGCCTTAACAGCAGAAGAGTAATTGGACCACTGTATGGGATCAGGTAAGCTCCAGAAGTTCCCATAGATCTGTACTTGAGACTTCATCGACTGGAATATCATGAGCATTATAGGTATAAATGCAAGGAACAGCATAATCAGAGCGCAGATTATTATGAGTGCCTGTGATATATTACTTCTTGTCCGTTCAGATTTGATCAGTCTCATTCCATTTCCTCCTAAAATTCATTCTCGGAAGCAGTTTTTATTCTCATATTCAGCATAGTGATCGCAAAAATCGCAATAAACATCACAACACCAAGAGCACATGCGTAACCGTATCTGCCGTATGATGTCGCATTGTAGTAAAGCTCAAGACCCGGTACGTATGTCTCAACCCCCGGTCCTCCATTTGTAAGTATGAGAATAGGCGTAAAGTTTTGGATTACCCCGATAAACGAAAGAATAATAAGCATCTTTATCTGAGGAGTTATGAGGGGGAGATGTATCCTTGTAAAACTCCACCATCTGTTGCTGCCGTCTACTTTCGCAGCCTCAAAAAGCTCAGGTGAAATATTGATGAGTCCGCCGTAATAAACCAGAAAAGCGAAAGCATCTATAAATGGGAAGCCCATAAATACTATGGCCCAAATGGCAACAGCCGGATCCCCAAGCCATACCCTTTGCAAAGCTTCCATATTGAATAGACCCAGAAGGTTATTCAGTAAGCCCATGTTAGGATCATAGATATTCTGCCATATCAGCGCCGAAATTACTGTCGGCACCACCATAGGCAATACGAATAGAAACCTGAACCAATACTTTCTTCTTGCACCCTTCATTAGAAACACCAATTCAGCAACAAGCAGAGGTATGGTAAGCAGCTTCAGAAGTGTAGTGCTGCCTAAGATGAAGAGATTTTTAAGACCCAGAAGAAAATAGCCTTCTTCAAACATAAGCCTGAAGTTTTCCAACCCTATAAACTTTATTGTCAGCGCATTATTATTTACGATGCTCCAATTGGTAAAGGACATGGCAAATGCTCTCACAACAGGTATATAAGCGAATATTACAAGCAGCACGAAGGTCGGTGCCAGCATCAGATAAGCTAATTTATGCTTTTTGAGTATCTTAAAGACTTTTACAATTCTATTGCTCAACGGTTCAAAGGCCAGTATGATAAGTACCACTGCAATTATGGGTATTGCGTATATCAAAATCCCTGCAACCAGTTTAAGCATGTTGAGACTTTTTATGGACTCCAGAGCACCGGTTCTAATGTTGTACAGGAAGTTTCCGGTACCTGTCATGTATGCAGCATCATCATCAAATAGTATACTGGTTATTGCATTGTTGATATTGGTCTCAAATACCTTCTCGCCGTTCCTGTCGGCTATGTAAAATATGCCTTCCTGTACACCTGCTGCAACCCATCTGCCATTTTCGGAAAGTGCTATGCTCCTTCCGGTGCCATTGAAATTGTTTGCAGCAATTTGCTTCAGGTCGTCATTGAAAAGGTAGTATGCGCCGTTTCCTGTCAGTACTGCAACCAATTTTAAAGGCCTGTTGATATCCATATCTGCAATAGCGTAATTGAGTTTTTTAGCTGCGGTTTGCTTTCCGCTCAGGTCAAAAGCCATTACTTCCGCTCTGTCCGTTACAAGAAAGATTTTTGAATAATCGCTGTTGAAAGCGACTTTTTTTGAGATGGAACCTATGTCTTTCTTCCATAGCATATTGCCATTGTTATCATAAATATACAGACCGTGTTTTATGGCAGATACTCCGGCCGATACGGCTATCATGGAAGCATCACTGTTTATATCGATGCTGTATATCCTTCTTTGCACTTTAATAATTCTCTTCCGGGTCCCATCCTTTATGTCAAGAATATAAACATTCCTATCTTCACATCCAACAAATACCTGACCTGCTTTTTCATCAATTTTTATCTCTCTTACGGGACCATTTGTTTTGAAATCCCAGAGCTTTTCTGCCTTTTCGTTAAATGCAACAAGCTTGTTCTTATACGTTCCTACCAATGTAATCTTTTTTGACTTGTCATATGCAACACTGAAGTTTTGTGTTCCTGTTTCTATTTTGGAATTCTCTAATAAGTTTGAAGAATTCTGTACAAGAAGATGGAATGCAAGGCAAATTATAAATATGACTACTGCAATTATGGAAGGTATCAACCATCTAATGCGAATTTTCATCAATTCTCCCCCAATCAAGATACTATGCATTAGCTGTAACGTTGGGAAAAGCTTACAACAGAAGGAAGTGGCAAAATTATCATTTGAACTTTGACAACTAAATATGGCAGTATCCAATCAGAAACATAAATAAAGTGAGGGATCTGAATGGATACTAATACAAGTTGGGTTGATAAAGAATTTGAGCAAGCATTTATACGTGACGACCGTTTAGCAAAGCGGCTTATTGATGTCACCAAGAAACTTGCTGCAAATCCTAAGGCTACACTCCCCGAAGCACTTGGAGGCTGGAAGGGGACAAAAGGATGTTATAGTATGCTTGACAACGAAAATATTTCACCAAATGTTATTCTATCAGGTCATTGTTTAAAAACCCTTGAAAGAATGAAAAACTATGATGAGGTTCTTGTTATACAAGATACAACAGCTGTAGATTTCTCACACCATCCAGGCACTGAGGGTATTGGCCTTTACTCCCAGTCTAAGGAGAAAAAAGGAATGCTTTTGCACTCAGCATTGGCGGTTACGCCCGAAGGTGTAGCATTGGGACTTTTGTACCAAAAGTACTGGTCCAGAGACGGTATTGATGAAAATCGAGACCACAAGCTGCTTCCAATTGAAGAAAAGGAAAGTTACAAGTGGATTGAGTGTATGGACCAGAGTCTTGAGAATGTGCCTTCAGGTGTAAAAGTGATAACAGTATGTGACCGGGAAGCTGACATATATGAGCTTTTTCAACATGGTATAGCTACTAATCGTCATATGCTGTTAAGAGCATCAAAGAACCGAAGGGTTATGGACGAAAACTACACTACTCTGTATTCAGTCATGAAGAACCAAGATTCTGCCGGAGAGGTTATCATTCAAGTACCTCGTAATACACGGCAAAAGGTACCCACACGACCTGCAAAAGTACGGATAAAGTTCTGTCCTGTACTCATAAGGCCTCCCAAGAACAAGCCGTTTACCAAAGGTGCACCCAACTTGGAGCTATATTCAGTTTTAGTGGAGGAAGTTAGTGTTCCTCCAAAAGGTGTCAAACCCATCCACTGGCTTTTGTTAACCGACCTTCCGGTTGAAAGTCTTGAGGATGCGCTTGAAATGATTAAAAGGTATACGCAACGCTGGAAGATTGAAAGATTTCACTATACTTTGAAAAGCGGCTGCCAGATCAAGGACCTTCAATTAGGGGTTGCTGAGCGATTAGAAAAAGCTATAACGATTTATTCTATAATCGCTTGGAAGATACTCTACATGACATATGAGTCAAGAGAAAACCCTGATATTAGCTGTGAAGCCGTTTTCAAAGAGCATGAGTGGCAAGCACTTTTCTGCTTTGTAAATCATACTTCCGTTCCGCCAGTAAAGCCACCGAGTTTGTTTGAAGCCATGATGATGGTTGCAAGACTTGGAGGTTTCCTTGGTCGAAAAAGCGATGGAATGCCTGGTGTCAAAGTTCTATGGCGGGGTATGTCTCGCCTTTATGATATTGCCGAAATGTGGTCTATTACACATTTGTAAGCTCCTTCCAGTGTTTTAGGTAATGCATAG
>JARKQP010000159.1 GCA_029974875.1 Mobilitalea sp. | reverse complement strand
AAACGTCCTATTAGCATTCCAAGGAGCAGACCAAGGTGCAGGCTCACTAATAAGCAGCTTGGGCACTCAAATGCTCGGAATGGGCAAAAGTGCGGATAGTGTGGGCGCCCGGTTCAAACAGATGGGCTTAGACGTTAAAGGCGCTATGATGATGGCTGGGGGCGCTGCCCTTGGTGCAGGATACCTCTATTTCCTTCAACAAGCATCCCAAGCCGCAGCGTCCAGTGAGCAGAATTGGGGTAAATTCACCGTAGCATTGGGTTATACGGGTATGGAGATAGCAGCGGTTAAATCAGCGTATGGTGATATGGTTAGCAGCATACAAGCGAACACAGGACGCATGAAAGGGGATATCATCAATGCTCTGGGTGACCTGGCACGTGTAGGGGTACGTGATAAGACGATAATGCAGCAATCAGCGGAAAGTATAGCAGCATTAACCTATTTAACACAATCCGATTTTGGTACTATTGAACAGGCTTACGTTAAGCTGATTGGTAAGTCCAGCATCATGGAAAAAACCTTGATGAGCGTAGGTATACGTGCAAATGTCTTTAATGAGGTACTTAAACAAAATGGCCTCACTATGAAAGATTGGGGTCGTTTGACTGAGGAACAAAGAGCTAACTTATTAAATCAGGCGGTGGCTATGCAGAACGGCGCCGCTGCCAACGAAGCATACAAAATGAGCTATGAAGGACTAATGAATCTCATTGATCAGACCTGGAAATCCTTCGTCACAGATGTAGGTAACGCTATACTCCCAGCGTTAAAGATTATCGCCTCAGAACTTATACCAATACTACAATTCCTCCTGGGGATTTTCACAGGACTTCCAGACCCACTAAAAGTATTCATACTCATGCTACCACTCGCTACCGCCGCTGTCATGACATTAGGTGGGGCTTTTATACTTATGAAGGCCACGTTTGGCGGTGCTACTGGAATAATATCTTTAATGGCTGATGTTGTCAAATACCTTGGTCTAATCACTACAGAGTCTGCCAGCGCCGCTGCAGGAATAGAAACTGTTAACGCTGCCTCTGCTTATGGTGGTGTTGTTAACCAGGCAGGACTTGGACAAAATGCACGTGGCAGTGGTGCTATTAGTGGGCTTTCTAAACTTGAACTTTTAGGGGCTGCTTCAATTGCAATCGCTGGAGCTGCAACCATATATTTACTCGGAACAGCTTTACAGAAGGGACAGGAGAGATATGCACAAGCACCACAGCCAGTTACATCTGAAGGTATCGCAGTCAAAAGGATTATAGATAGCCTACCAGGAAAATTAGCATCAGACTATTTAATAGGTACTCCTTTTAAATACGCTCAATTAGGAGTAGAAGCTAAGCCCGGTGACCCATTAGGGGCATTGGTGAGTGGTTTAGGAATGTTTGGCTCTGATTTTGCATCAGCACTGGGCCTTACAGGTGGTACTGCTTATGCTGCTAAGCCTGGTGAAGATAAACAGGGCGGTTTCTGGGGGGCTAAAGGGCCTTTTAGATATAAAGAATGGCTACCAGAAGGAGAGAAAGCAATACTAGATGGTACTAAGAGAATAATTGATGACTTTAAAAACTTACCTAACCGTGCTAAAAGTGCCTTATCTGGAATGGAAAAAGGAATAGGAACACCAATTAACAGCGCATTAGACAGTGCCAAGAACATAGTTGGTGGTGGTGTTAACTGGATAACTACAAGTTTCTGGGGTGGTGTTAACACAGTAACCAGTGCTTTCTGGAGCTTACCAGGCCAAGTAGGTGGTGCAATGCAAAGCATGTATAATACGATTGTTGGCTGGACTAACAGCGCAATAGGAATGCTCCGAAGCCTCTACTGTATTATTTTCGGCTGTTCGCCCGGACTTATCCCTGCTTTCCGTGCTTTAGCCAGGGAGGCACCCGTGCATACCGCAACAGCAATCGCTGGTGTTAAGGAGTTGCAGGGAGAGATTAAAGCAGTCCCTGATATTAGTATAAAAGACACAGGAAACAGCGGCACTGGTAGAGCAACCCACTATCATAGTGGTGATATCTATATTGATGCTAGGGACAAGTCTAATGATGAAATTAAACGTGTTCTAATTG
>JARKQP010000149.1 GCA_029974875.1 Mobilitalea sp. | reverse complement strand
AATCATGTACTAAATCTATCCCCTGAATATTCCCGTATCCGTGAGGCTTTGTATCCTGTGCATAAGGCCTGAATATCTCCTTGTTATCCTGTTATTGCTTATCATTCCGGCTAATACCTGCCTGCTCCCCGCTATTACAACCAATTCTTTCGCCCTGGTTATCCCGGTGTATAACAGGTTTCGGGTCATCAGCATGGGAGGTCCCCATACAGCAGGTATCACCACTACAGGAAATTCACTGCCCTGGCTTTTGTGAATTGTGATGGCATAAGCAAGCTCAAGTTCGTCACAATCGGTAAAATCATATACTGCACGTTTATCCTCATCAAATATAATCGACATTTTGTTATCTTCATTGTCTATATACTCTATATATCCAAGGTCTCCATTATATATACCCCGGCCTTCCGGGTCTCCGTGTCCCCGTATTCTATCCCAGCTTATGTTGTAGTTATTCTTAATTTGCATGACCTTGTCGCCGGTCCTGAAAACATAGTCCCTGACCTTCCTTTCATCCTTATCGGAAGAAGGGGGATTTAAAAGCTCCTGGAGCCTCACATTAAGGTTTTGTACACCGCATACCCCTTTTCGCATTGGAGTCAAAACCTGAATATACCTTTGAGGGTCACATCCTTCCTTAAACTGGGGAATTCTGCTTCCTACAAGCTCAAGCAGCATGTTTAAAGTGCCTTCCTGAGATGAGCAGTTCATAAAGAAGAAATCCTTATCTTTTTCATTAAGGTGGGGAAGTTCACCCTTATTTATTCTATGAGCATTGACTATTATTAGACTCTCCTCCGACTGCCTGAATATTTCCGTAAGCCTCACAACGGGAATTATACCGCACTCTATCAAATCCCTGAGAACATTTCCCGGCCCTACGGAGGGAAGTTGTTCAACATCTCCTACAATTACGAGCCTTGTCCCAGGTACAATAGCTTTCAAAAGGTTATTCATAAGTATTATGTCTACCATTGAAGCTTCATCAATTATTATTGCATCACAATCCACGGGGTCAGAGTCGTCTTTTAAAAACATCATGCTTTCTTCCCCGTCCGAGTATCCCATCTCAAGAAGCCTGT
>JARKQP010000132.1 GCA_029974875.1 Mobilitalea sp. | reverse complement strand
ACATGATTGCCAAAGCCGCCTCTTAAGCCCACCATTCCAGATGTATATGTGGCATCATATATATCGAGCATCAGCTCGCCGTTTATATACATTTTAATGTTTCCATTGATTGCAGCAACCTTGAGATGGTACCAGACTCCTGCAGTAATGGTTTTTGGTGCATAGTCTAAAGCCGTATAATTATTATTATGTCTTGAAATGAATACAGTACCGGCTGCATCAATGCATGCTGCATATCCTGTAAAACCATCCGTTGAATTAGAAGGATTGCTGACATTGAACACGAACCCTGCCTGACCTCCATTAATCAGCTTGATATCTCCTTCAAAAACATAGTTTGTGTAACTGCCGCTGCCCATCATAGCTTTATTTGCAGATGTTGAATTAAGACTATATTCTCCGCTTTCAACCGCCCATGTTCCTCCGTATTTGATCCAGCCGCCGTCGGTTCCCGTAGCAAAATTATTTACATATGAAGGATCCGGCGATACTTTTATGTTATCAAAATGTACATGATTACCAAAGCCGCCTCTCACACCAACCTTGCCTGAAGCATAGCTTGAATCGTTGACATCCAGCTTAAGCACATCATT
This sequence comes from Mobilitalea sp., assembly GCA_029974875.1. The sequence continues at coordinate 3,053 of JARKQP010000132.1, read as the reverse complement.
TACATAAACCTTGATATTTCCGTATCTGACACCTACCTTCAGCTTATACCAGGTGTTTGTAGCTATAGTCATAGGCGCAGTCGCTAATTGGGTATAATTATTGTTGAACTTACCGAGGGATACATTTCCGCTTGCATCGATGTATGCCAGATATCCCATCAAAGCTGCATCGCTATAGGAAGGATTGCTTACATTGAATAACAATCCGGCTAGTCCGCCGTCTATCAGCTTGACATCTCCTTCCAATGTAAATTCATTATAGATAGGTCCGTCTACCAGAGCTTTGTCACCGCTTGTTGAATTCAGGCTGTATTCTCCGTTTTCAACTGCCCATGTCCCGTTATATTTCTGCCAATTGATGTCCGAGCCGTTATCAAAAGTCTCACTTACAGGTAAGATAGGCGTAATTCTTATATTGTCAAAGTGTACATGATTGCCAAAGCCGCCTCTCACACCTATATCTCCAAGGGTAAAGGTTGTATCCTTTGTTTCAAGGTGCAGCACATTGTTTACATAGAACTGAATTTTGCCTTCGTTTACCACCACCTTGAGACGGTACCATGTATTAAGGGCAAATGCTGCAGGTTTACTTGAGATAGGAGCATAACTGCCGTTAAACCTGGCCAGGAATATTGAGCCCATATAATCGACACATGCCCCATATCCGTTAAAGCCGTCGGCACCCAGTGCAGGATTATTTACATTGAATAGCAGCGCTTCCTGTCCTCCGTTAATAAACTTTACATCACCTTCAAGTATGAAATTCTTATACCCTGTTCCCTTAAATACAGCTTTGTCTGCATTTGTAGAATTGAGACTGTACTCGCCGCTTTCTACAGCAAAGGTTCCGCCATACCTTGTCCAGCCTGTATCCGTTCCATCGTTAAAATCTACTTCCTTTAAAGCATATGGCGTCACTTTAATATTATCAAAAGCAGCTTGATTTCCAGCGCCGCCTCTTACACCTATCATTCCTGAAGTGTAAGTTGAGTCATTTACATCAATTTTCAATACATCGTTTACATATACCTTTATGTTGCCCTTATAAACTAAAACCTTCACATTATAAGCTACTCCCGGAGCAATGGCCATTGCAGCTGTTCCAAGACTGGTATAATTATTGTTCAGCTTACCGAGCCATACGGAGCCGGCAGTATCAATGCCCGCAGCATATCCTGCCATATTGTTGTCGCCAGCTGCCAGATTGGAAGCATTGAATATCAATCCCGCTTTTCCGCTGTTTATAACCTTGACACTGCTTTCTATAGTGAAATTGCTTGAACCAGTTCCAGGTATCACAGCTTTGTCCGACTGGCCGGAAGTCACTGCATATTCGCCATTTGAAACCTTCCATGTTCCGCCATACTTTGTCCAGCCGTTATCGTTTCCATCATTGAAATCATCGGCAGGATCTGCTTTGTTCCCATCAAATATAAATATAGGATTAATACCATATCTGCCTGTACGGTTGCCATACAGTGTCATTCCTCCGCCGCTTGCAGTAAATCTTACTGTCAGCTCGGGATTGTTTTTCAGCTCGTTCAATATTTGTGACAGGATATTCTGCGGTATTGTCATTTCATATCTATAGCCGTATCCGTATTTGCCCATGTCACCGCACCTGAATGTATTTACAGTATTCACATCCGTAAACAGACCTCTTTCGTCACATGGATCATCCTGAGGATTTACCGTTCCTATATGATGACCATTTATAGAAACATTGATGGTTGTGTTTATCTGCAGCTCATCGGTTATCATTGTCCTGCTGTATGTTTCTCTGGCGGCTGCTTCAAATATAAACCTTCCGCTTGTGATGTTTCTGGAATCAAGCGCGCCGTTTAAAGGAAGCCTATATTCGTAATAACCATTGTCCTTGCCCCAGGCAAGATTACTGTCCCCTTTTGCAAAGATATCACTGAACTCATCCCATGACTTTGACGAATAGTGAGCAGGAGACAGCTCCAGCACCGTTTTCTGATCATCTGTAACAACATTTTTATTGCCCATTATATCCATCTGCACATAGGTCTGGCAAAGGGTATTTCCATTGCTCTCAACCCAAACAAAGAGATATGCGCCCTTCACGGCGTCGGGTACCTTGAAGTTAATAGTAGCAGCTTTTTCAGGCTTAAATTGGGTAAAAGGTATACTCTGACTGCCTGAAATAACATTATTAACTACATTGCCCAGTGCATCCGTTCCTGAAACCATCCACTTCAGCGTTACATTACTATAAGTATTCAGGCTGAAATGAGATGTGTATATATCAGCGGTGTAAGGTTCCCCTGCCCATACCTTTTCAGCCCTGATCCTGTTAATTGCAACAAAATCGTCGCCGTTTATCATATCATACCCTATGCCGTTAAAATTCCTGTCTACGTATCCGTAATCGCGAAGCATTCTCTCATTTGTCAAAGGTGCATAATCCTCATTTTCAAAGGATGCATTATTTATCCTCACGTAGCCCGCTACCTTCGGATATATTCTCGGGATTGTTTCAATCCTGTCCTCGTGTATGAATTCACTGATAATAAAGGGCTGCCCCGACTGGGCTTCACTGCCCACATAGCCCGATCCGTGGCCTGCATTGTAAAACATGTATATAGATCCGGGATATACTTTATCGTTTATTATTGGATCCCATACGTCCTGAACCCTCTCATATTTTCCCGGATATGAGTGAACATCGAAGATCTGGGTCTCCCCTGTTTTGCCGAACCCGGAGTTATCACACACAAGTCTTGTACTGTCTATGTTTTTTGCCAGGACAGTCATATTTTTTTGCCACTGCTGTCCGGACGGATTGCCCCATGGTGAAGCTTCTACCGTTCCGGTCAATCCCCAGGACTCATTAAAGACGGAGTTAATGATTATGGAAGGATTATTATACCTCCTGTCCAGCATACCCCTCAGTTCATTTTCAAATACGCCCCTCCAGGTATAGTTGCTTTCATTTCCATAAAAACCGGAAGGATGCTCATTCCAGACAAGTATTCCCTCTTTGTCGCAGGCATAATACCAAAGGGGTTCTTCCTCCTTGATATGTTTCC
>JARKQP010000131.1 GCA_029974875.1 Mobilitalea sp. | reverse complement strand
GCATACAGATGCACTCGCACTCACCTCACTACCTAAATCCTACCCACCTATCAATAAGAATCATTATATCATGTACAAACCACATGATATGGCACTTCGTGCCAGGGATGCGCACTACGCTCCGCTCCGGTGCCATGATATAACGTCTGTCGACATTATATCATATATCCGACCCCCAAAATAACAAAACAGCTGCCACAGTAATTCTCTAATGTGACAGCTGTCTCCTCCTTGAGGTTACAGGCTCTTAGATCCTCCAAGGCATTCCTGCCCCGGGATCCATATTCTAGCCTTTTACTGCCCCAATCGTGATACCTTTTACAAAATTCTTCTGAATAAATGGATAGAGTATGGCGATTGGCAGCACACCGATAACGGCTATGGCCATTCTGGCTGTTCCAGATGGTATACTTGATAAATCTGCAGTCTGGCCGGCTGCCATGTTCGACGACAGGAACTGTATTTCCTGGATCATTCTATTTAGCAGGTTCTGGATCGTAAACAGCTCCGTTTTTGTAGTAAGATAGTACAATCCGTTCTGCCAGTCATTCCAGTACAAAATCATGATAAACAATGTGACTGTCGCTATAATCGGCTTCGCCATTGGCACCGCTATCTTAAAAAAGGTCTGGGTTTCCTTCGCCCCATCAATCATCGCCGCCTCCAAAACCTCCTCCGGCAGGCTGGTCCTAAAATAGCTGCTCATCAGCATGACATAATAGGCCCTGACCAGCAGGTTTGGTATGAGCAATGCCATAATCGTATTTTTAATGTGGAACACGCCTGTATACATGAGGTAGGTTGGCACTAACCCGCCATTAAACAGCATGGTAAAGAATACATAAAATGCTAGTATCTTCTTCCCCGGAAGCTCCGGCCTCGAAATCGCATACCCCAGCATGGTCGTGATCGAAATGCTGACGGCCAGCCCCAGGGCTGTTACAACAAAAGACATCCCGTAGGCCCGCATAATCAGGCCGCTGCTTTGAAATAGGTATTTATAGGCTGCAAGGCTTACTTTCTTTGGGAAGAAGCTATAGCCATTTAATAAAAGGGTGTTATTATCCGTAAAGGATGAAATCAACAATAACACCAATGGGATTGCACAAAACAGCACCGCTAAGGTAAGGAATGCATTTGCAAACAGGCTAAATTTACTCATCTTTTTCATTTTCATATCTGCATCCCTCCTAGATTAACGCGCTTTCTTTGTCAATTTTACGAACCGATAAATTTGCCAGCAGCACTATCACAAAGCCCACAAGTGATTGATATAGACCGGCAGCTGCACTCATTCCTATATTCCCCTGCTGTAATAATCCACGATAAACATAGGTATCGATTACGCTTGTGGTAGGATAAACAGCCCCGGAATTCATCGGCACCTGATAGAACAGCCCAAAATCCGAATAGAAGATCCTCCCCACAGCCAGCATAACCATAGTGATAATGATGGGCCGAAGCAATGGAAGGGTTATGTAACGGATTTTCTTTATGGCTCCTGCACCCTCAAGCTCTGCCGCTTCATAGTAGCCCTTATCAAAGCCCACAACAGAGGCATAATATACAATGCTGTGGTAACCTGTACTTTGCCACAAATAAACAATGATAATAATCGCCGGCCAATATTTTGCTTCATTATACCAGGATACGGCATCCTTCCCCAGCAATTTAAAGACTGTATTATTAATAAAACCTGCGTCCGCGCTAAGGAAAGCGTAAACTAAATAGCTTATAATAACCCAGGATACCAGATATGGAAGCAATATTACACTTTGATAGATTTTGCCGGCTCTTTTATTTACGATCTCATTTAGTAATATTGCTACGGTTACAGAGAAAATGGTTCCCAATACGATAAAGGCTATATTATATAGCAATGTATTTCGTGTAATTACTAATGCATCCGAGGTCTGGAATAAATATTTAAAGTTCTTTAAACCGGCCCAGGCACTATCCCAGATACCCCTTTTTGCACTGAAGTTTTTAAAGGCTACAACCAAACCACCCATGGGCATATAATTGTTAATAAACAGATAGATTAGTCCTGGTAAAGCCATCATATAAATCGGAAGAAAACGCTTGATTCTCTTTTTCATGTTAGGTTTAGTTGTTTCTTTCATCTCAAAACACCTCATTTTTTACTTTACATTATTTTGCACGGCCCATTCATCTAATTGCCTTTGTTTTTCATCAATAATTGTCTGCAGACCGGCATCATAAAGCTTTTTATTCATTTCTGCCAAGGTAGTCTCAGGCTCTACTACACCGCACTCCAAGCTCATGCGATATTGGTCATATACGTTTTGTACCGCTGCAAGCTCTGTTGAGATGGACAGGTTATTAAAGGTAAAGCCATATGCTTTTGAAACCACGCCTGTTTTGTTCCATTCCTCTGTCTGCTTCCACAGATCAGGATCATTTCCACTCCAAACATAGGCATTAAATTCATTTCCAAAGGACCATACCATACTTCCCATGTTGTAGCCGCTGTTCGTCGCATCAATACCTTCCGGATAATTTATCGTTCCATCCCCCTGGATTACATAGTGTTCCCCTTCAATACCGTAAGCTAAAAGATTAATCACAGCTGCATCCGTGTACATCAGATTTAAGAATTCCATTGCTTTTTCAGGATCTTTGCTGTTTTCTGGTATTGTCCATTGCCAGTTGTTTCCGGTTACAGTTATGGCATCCAGTACCTGGCATATCTCAACCTCATAACCGCTGTTGTTTTGCTCTTGTACTACAATGCCCGGCTTGGTCGCATTCGGATAGCAGAATAAATTTCCGGCTTTCATCAACGCTGGTCCGCCTTCTGTCGCATTGGTAATATCCTTGCTCATGTATCCTTTTTGGTACCAACCGCGCATAACATTGATAAAATTCTTATATTCCTCTGTCTCAAACAGATTTACAACCTTAAGGTTCTGTCCTTTACCTGCTAATACGCCAAAGTTGTCCCCCAACTTATCCCAGCAGACATTGAACTGCAATGCTGAATATCCTACAGAGCCATTTGCGAATATGGTCATTTGAGGCTCCTTCTCATGAACCAGGGCAAATGCTTCTCCTAATTTCTCATAGGAATCAATACTTGCTACGTCAATATTGTATTTGTCACAAATATCCTTCCGCAATATAAAGCCTCCCATACCATTTGCAGTATCCGCTTTGATTGGGATGGAATAGAGCTGTCCTGCAAAGTTACCGCATGACAAAATACTTTCTCCAAGTGCTTCTTTGATCCCTTGTCCGTATTGCTCTACCAGCTCATCCAGTGGCCTGAGCGCCTCACTGGCATAAGCAGTCGGTATCAAGGTGGAATTGGCTCCCATCACATCCAATTGTTCATCACCGGACAGCATCAGGGTCATCTGCTGTTTGTAAGAACCCGACGGGATACAAATCAGCTCCACCTCTGCATTAATCTTCTCTCTTGCAATTTCATTTACCTTTTCCTGAATTTTTGGCAAATCAGCCGGTACTGTACCAAAGGTACGGAATGCAACCACCAGCTTTGTAACTTCCTCTGTCTCCCCCGCTCCATCCGGAGCAGTATTACCGGCTGCCTCCGTTACTGTTCCTGACGCTTCCCCAGATGACGGTGTGTCCGTATTTTTGCCCGTACTGCATCCTGTCAACAGCATTGCCCCTACTAATAATACGGCTAAAAGTCTTTTTTTCATTCTTATCCTCCTTTTACGCTTTTGCGCTTTTGATATCTTTATCTTAGCACGCCGGTTTATATTCTCTTATAATTATTCTGTCGTAAACTATAACTATTCCGACATAATATCAACTATATACTGCCCTATTCTTTTAATAAGAGGGTGTTGCAAAAAGAAAATTCCATACCATATATTGCAGGATTATCCTATGTTATCTGCAATATATGGTATGTTTTTTCCATTTTGCAACACCCTTTTATATCAAATTCAGGAACCTCCTCTACAGCACCTGATTTTTATCGATGCCGCGCCCTATATTGTGCCGGTGTCTCTTGGCACTTTTCCCGGAAAACCTTGGAGAAATAGGCCCAGTTACTATACCCCACCGCAAACGCGATATCTCCTATGGACATATCTGTCTCCTTTAGCAATCTCTTAGCTCCCTGGATACGTTTTTGTGCAATATATTCCGTCAGCTGCATTCCCGTCTCCTGCTTAAAAACCCGGGACAGATAATCCGGGCTCAGATATACAAAATCAGCCAGCTGGACCCTGGTTAGCTCCTCGCTAATGTTATTCCCGATATACTTTTTCACCCGGTTTACTACTGAGTTTGTATTTGCGGCCATTTCTACAGACGCCGCTGCTTTCTGTACCAGATGCATTACCCAGTTTTTAAAATCCCGGACTGATTTTGTCGCAGACTGATATAGCTTAATGGATTCCTCATCCTCAAACAGAAGGTGCATCTGTACCCCCTTTTTGTCCACCGCAATACAAAACGCCTGCATAACATCATGAAACAGATGGTTGAGCACCTCGCTATTCACTCTTTTTACATGGATCAGGTTATCAATATACCGTCCAACTTCCTTGAATATCTCCCCATATCTGCCCTCTTCAAAAAAATCCATCCATGCTTCAATATCAGGTCTGTTATAATCAATCACCTGCTTCTGATGATGAAGATTATAAACACCTGCGCATTCCATCACATTGTCCCTGTCCATCCGGAGCAATTCCTCATACTGGAAGGCCAATTCTCCTGATTCCCTAAACTCCCCCATATAGCAGGCTATCGGTATCTGGAGTTTTACCCTGCAGGTATTTACAACAATATGGCAGCCTTCCTCCATTTTCCCATAGTACTCCTGCAAACGGTCCGAATATCCGATAATTGACAGAAGGCAATTGTCATGGTCTGCCAGTACTACCTGATCCCAGTCACAAAACACCTCATCCTGCAGAATTTTTCCTACCATCTCGGTGATTTCCGCCCTGTTTTCTCCCAGATCACTGCCATAAATTTTGAACAAAATCGCAAGATAACGGTTACTTTCGTTAAAAGTCAAATGCTCCTGCTTGGCCTGCTCAAGGATAGTCCCGCTGTCCGGAGCAATTTCTTTTGCAAGCACGTCACGCCAAAAGCGGCAGACCCGTCTTCGTTCCTCCGAATTCCACAAGTCTGCCAGCTGCATATTTTTATCCTTGACCCTCTTGTCCTTTACCGCCTGAACCGCTTTTTGGAATACTGCAACCAATGCTTCCTGCGCTATCGGCTTTAGCAGATAGTCCATGACCCCTAATTCAATTGCCTGCTTGGCATATTGAAATGTGGCATAGCTTGTTAATAAAATACTAACCGCAGGAATGCTTCTTTCCTGCATCCACGTCAGCAAATCAAGCCCGCTTCCTTTGGGCATCTCAACATCGCAAAGAATGATATGAATTGTCTGCTCCTGTATAATTGCCTGGGCCTGCTTCATATTATAAGCGGTAAACACCTGTGTAACCCCCAGAGCTTCCCAATCCACTGAGCACTTTACCCCCTCTGCACAATGAATCTCATCATCAACAATCAATACCTGTATCATCTTAACCTCCCTATATGCTCCAGCCTCATTCCATTCTCCATTCCTTTTGAAATAAGCAAAGACAATCCAATAAATTAACTGTGTCCTCCATATAGCAGCAGCAAAATGTAAAGCCTGTTATCTCCGGGTCGCCCGTATTTCCGATAGGTTTATTCCCTATATCCTGGCGGGTAAACAAATCCTGATATATGCTCCCCCTGTTTCCTGATGATTTGCAAACGCTATGCTTGGCTTATTCTGATAGATCAGCTTCAATCACTGCTTGACATTATAAATACCAAAATGCTCTCCCCTTTCGTCAAAAATACTCTTAGGGCTATTTAAACACTCCAGAATGTTTTCCGGGAATCCATCTCCTGTATCCCAAATTTCTATATTAATCCGATCCATATTATTAATCCCATCCATGCTATTTTCCTTACAGCTCCTCACTCTCACATTGATCTCAGTAAGCTCACCCACCATCACCTGATACTTCACCGTATTTTCAATAAAGGTCTGGACAACCAGCGGTGGCACCATTACCTCTAAAGTAGCCTCTTCAACATCGAAATGGGATTTTATACTGTCAGAGAAACGAAGCTCCTGAATGCGCAGATAGTTTTTCACATATTCTATCTCCTTGTACAGGCAATCCAGAGAATTCCCCTCCATCGTATAACGGAGATGGTTTCCCAAATAAGTTGACATTTCCTGCACCAGGCTGTTCTTATTCATAATAGAAAGATTATGGATCACATTGAGGCAATTGATATAAAAATGTGGATTAACCTGGAGCTTCATATATTGCAGCTCTGCCTTCTGTCTCTGCACCCTTTCCTCATAAACATCAATCTTTAGGTCCTGAATTTGTTCAATCATATGATCAAATGCCCTGTATAAGGCCACAAATTCGTCACAGGCTTTATTTGCCTCCAGCCGCACCTCCAGATTGCCGCTGGCCAAGCTCTTCATAGCTTTAATCAAATTACCCATGGGATGGATGATCCAGCTGCCTACGGCAAATACAAAGACGCCTAAAAATACCGCTAATACAATAGCAAGAAACCTGATTAGGCTTTGAATGGAATCCAGCCCTTCCAAAATGTAGTTATCGCGTATTAAGGCTACTAAGCCATAGTCCCCGCATTTTGACTTAACTGTTAACAGCAGATATTTATGCCCTTCACCGACCATGCTGAAATAATCCTGTTGTCCTCCAAAGGAAATCCTATCACTCAGTTTTGGCAGGCTATTTCCATATTCTTGTCCCGTATCTTCACAAAATGCCACATACTCCATGTTACCAAAGCCATCTTCCCTCAATTTCTGTATGAGCTTAGTCACCTTGGCGCACCCGCCCATATAGGTCTTCTTGAATCTCAGGATACGTACCAGATAATATTCGCCATCTGCTTCTAACCCAATCCATTTCCCCTTGTTATTCTCATCTATTATCTCATTTTCGACCGCAGCTACAACTATTTGGCGGATATACTTCTGGCGCTCACCGCTGATATCATATTTTGCTACATCAAGAAAGGAATCGCTCTCACTGAAATATACAAACAAATCATCAATGAAGCCATAGGTTGGGAGTACATTTTCCATATCACGTTTTAGCCGTGCCTGTGCCGTATAATAATCAATATCTCTTTTTGCATATTCAATCGCTGCCAGATTCTCCGATAATTGAAGCCCAACCCAGTAGTTTTCTACATCCTCAAATGCCTCATCAATCTGATTCATATACATGGTCAGCATCTTCCTGTTGGTTTCAAACACCTGGGTTCTTACAACCCTGATCGCGTATAGGTTGTTAAAGAGCAAGATAAGCAAAAGTACCAAAACCGTAGAGATAACAATACAAATTATCCGGAAACGGATTGACCGTACCGGTATACGTATTTTTAATCCATGCTTCATCATCGGCTGCTTCCCTTTCCCTCTAATCAGGATGCTGTACTGCAGTATCTTATATCCTATTCCCGCTTCCAGTCAAATTCCTTTGTAGCCCCATTATCAAGCCCTAAACTACCATACACTCCCTCATGACCGGGCTTTTCCGGATCAAGGGCAACGATTTGAAGCACAGTAAACCCCTGTGCTTTTCTTTTTCCCATATAATAATCAACATCATCCCACTTGAGACGTTGAACGATAGTCCATGCCGTATCGGCTAACCAGATAAAAGGTGTTTTATCCGCATTTTCAAAATATCTTTTATTTTGCGATATATGTAATTTTTCCATTCAAAGTCATTCCTTTTCGCTTTATACTATAGATTACAAGCAATATTTATTTGTTAGATTAATTATCCTACAAGTGATCATCTTTTTCTATGACTTATTTTTTGAAATAATACGCATATTTTTACATAACCATAAAGCGGGGCAGCCTATGTATCCTTTCACACAGCGCTTAGCATTGAACCTTTAAGCTGTTTTGATACTTTAACTGCTTTCTATAATATATTATATTTCTTACTTGTAAAAAAACGAGCTTCATTAGAGGCTCGTTTTTTAGACCATATAAAATACTATCAACACTGTAATGTTCCTAACCTTAATCATCATACGCAACGACTTTAAAAGTCACTACCACACAAACTCTTTGGCTACTACTGCA
>JARKQP010000074.1 GCA_029974875.1 Mobilitalea sp. | reverse complement strand
CGCCGTAAGCACCAGGATAAATCCAACAACGGATTGGTAGAAACCTGCCGCCGCTGACATTCCTACATTGGACTGCTCCATCAAGCCACGGTATACATAGGTATCGATAACGTTGGTGGCTGAGAAAATCATGCCGGAGTTACGGGGCACCTGGTAGAAGAGGCCAAAATCGGAATAAAAGATACGGCCTACGCTCATCAGGGTCAAGGTAATAATAATCGGAACGACACAAGGAAGGGTGATACTGCGGATCTGCTGCCATTTGGAGGCTCCATCCAGCTGTGCTGCCTCATAATAGGAGGGGTCAATTCCGTTAATTCCGGAAATATAGATCAAGGTACCATATCCAATGCCTTTCCAGGTATTTACGAATATCAGGATGGCGGGCCAATATTTCGCCTCCGAATACCAGTTGATGGTATCCATGCCCAGGGCAGGAAGGATGGTATTATTTACAATACCAGTGCTCTGGCTAAGGAAGGCATACACAATATATCCCAAAATAACTGCTGACATCAAAAACGGGAACAGGATGGCACTCTGGTAGATCTTCTTCAGCCTCTTATTTATGGTATCACAGATAAAAATCGCAAAAAGGATACCAAGTATCGTATTGATAATAATAAATGCACTATTATATAAAATCGTATTTCTCGTAATAACCATTGCATCCGGTGTTGCAAACAGGAACTTGAAATTCTTAAGTCCAGCCCATGCACTGCCCCAGATACCCTTTCTTACGTTATACTGCTTAAATGCTACGATCAGGCCATACATGGGGACATAGTTATTAATCAGGATATATAATGCCCCCGGCAGGAACATAAGATATAATGGCAGATAGCGCCGAAACTTTTTTGCTTTACTTTTCACTAACACTCCTCCTCAATCAATATAGGTTATCAAAGATTGTCTTTTTACTTCTAACTAAAAATGCGCTGCTTTCACAACCAACCTCCAGGTTATCTAACCTGAAACCGGTAGAGGCTCACTGAAGCTGCCGGTAATGCCAGTTTGAAAGCCGGTCCTCTGCCCCCTGGTATCTCTGCCTTTTGCTTCCGGATACGATCCGGCTGCTCAAAAGAGTTATAAGCTGTCGGAGCATCTCCCGCCAGGCTTTCGGCATCAATGCAGATGGCTGCTGTTCCAAAATCAATCTCAATTTCTTCTATATTACTCATATTAGTATTGACAAGACTGACACTTATCACGTCACCCTTTTTGGAAGCTGCTGCATAAATGCCTCCCAGTTCGCTTGTATCCATCTCTTCTATCTCCAGTGCACTGCCTCCCCGGTGTTCCTTATACATCATAAATACATCATAATTTGGAGTCCGCAGGCACTTTTCGCCCTCCGTCAAAAAGAGGGAATTCAGTACGTTGACGGTCTGTGCTACACAAGCCAGCTTAACCA
>JARKQP010000073.1 GCA_029974875.1 Mobilitalea sp. | reverse complement strand
AGATGCACTCAGACCTGCACTTTTTAAGGTGGACAGAACATCTGCCACTGTTTTATCCCCGTTAATTTCTAACGTTTTTGTGGTATCCCCTACCTTTACGGACATCTTGCTTCCCTCGGCCATACCAAGATCCACCAACTTGGTAGCAGAGGAGATAGCAAGGCCGTTCTTATCCGTGGTAAGCTGTGCACCGGTAACAAATTGTGAGCTGGCCAGCTGGCTTACCTTAAGGCTATGGCTACCTTCTGCGGTAGAACTGGACGCTGTTACCGTTGCCACCGATTCATCAGAAGAAGTCACCTTCTTCGTTGTGAAATTACTCTGGAAACGGAACTTAGACAGCGTATCCGAATAGAATTTATATAGCTTCGTATTTAAATCCTTCCATCTCTCCTGCTTCCATTCCAGCGTTGTTATTTTATTCTTCAGCTTGGTTTGTTTTGTTTTCTGCGCCGACATCAGAGCCCCAATAATCTGCTCTGTATCAAGATTAGAAACCAAACCCGACATTCTTATTGGCATAATGTACCTCCTTACCTCTTCTCATCTACAAGAAATCCCGCCAGTTCCCATATCTTTTCCACCATCTCAAGGGACTGCTCCGGAGGAATTTCACGGATAACCTGGTTGGTCTCCTTGTCAAATACTTTAATGGATACCCGGTTGGTCTCCTCGTGGTAGGAGAACTCGCATCTTGTCCGATGCATTTTCAATTTACTGTTTACCTGTGATACGGCATCCTTAACCTGTTGGCCATAGGCCTGTGCATTTCCTTGCCCCTGGTTCTGGTCGTATCCCTTCTCTTTGTCCATCTTACCTGTGCCTGAAACCGCTGATGTAGACGGAACCTCCACAATATTAATTGTCTCCGCTCCTTGTCCGGCTGTAGTTTCAACTCTCGGCCTTGCCGCGGTTTTTGCGGCATCATGATACACTGCATTTGATATTGCTTCTAATGCCATACGCATACACCTCCATGTGTGTTAAATTCAATCAATTAAACTGATGCTTTTGCCATCCTTGACTGCATTCTATTGTTACATTGATCTTCGACTTTATAACTCATATATCGGCTTACACAAGGAAAAGGTTTATAGCTATGATTAAAATTCTCCTACCGCTTCCCAAAGACAACCAGCTATCTTCGCAGCTTGCTTTCAGCTGAGGCTCAAATGGAATGCTACAACCTTGAAACTATCACCTACTTCACCTGTCTGTTTTCAATCAAGGCTGTCCAGGCACAAGAAAGCATCTTATATCACAACAGTGAATAAAAGTCCCAGGCCCGGGACTTTTATTCACTATCTTTTCATTCTATTTTTCCAACACTGTTTTTCTCATCTTATTCCATCTTGCTCATCCTATTTAAACAATTTCTTCAAAGCTTCATCCGTCGCAGCTGTCTTTGCCGCTTCCTGATTGGACTCCTTTATCTGCTGGTAGATCTCCTTCCGGTAGATCGAAACAGATTTTGGTGCACTGATTCCGATCTTAACCTGATCTCCTTTGATCTCCAGGATTGTAATCTCAACATCATTTCCAACTATAATGGATTCATTGATTTTTCTTGAAAGGGCCAGCATATTATTCGCCCCCCTTTTCAGCTTTATAAGCCTTTAATTGCTCATAAAAGTAATATTTTACCTCATAGCCAGGATTTTCTACTATGATCTGTGCTCCTCTTTTTGAGTCTGAATTGATGATGAAGGGAGCCTTCATGTTTGCGGAGGTTTTCTCCACATCTGCCGGTACTGTAACTGAGACCAGAACTACAACATTCTCATCTGTTACATCGCCAAGGGGCTTTAGCAGCTCATCGTCAACCTCCGGATTATAATCCTGCTTTACTAAAAACGGGCTGACCACAGGTATGGCCAGTGCGGGCTCGTCCAGGCTTTGCAGCCAGGATATGTCCGGGCGCTCCTCCCCGTCATTATCATACAGCAGGGTATATCTCGTAAAATCCTCAAAGCCTAGAATGCCATTTTCAAAATATATAACCTTGTCCTCACCCAGCTCAATTTCCCCGAAATGTTTCGTCCTAACTAACATGGCCGTCTCCTTTCCATTTACAAAAATGTCTTATCTTATAAGAAATCCAGCAGCGTATTCTTTACTACCTTCGCAGCAGCCGATAAGGACGCATTGTAAATCGTATTAGCTGCATTATACTTTACGATTGTTTCTGCAATATCCGCATCCTCATTCCTGGATAAAAGATCCTCAAAATCCACCTTTTGGTCGGACAGCCTGTTTTCCGTCAAATCAAGACGGACATGCCGGCTTCCCACATCTGCAACAGCAGTATTCACCTTGTCCTGCCACTTCGCTGAGTCACCGATTCCAGTGGAGAAGGCTTTTTGCATTACTTCCTTCTTTAGTACTAGCTCCGTGTTTAACTGCTCCAGCATTTTATTATACTTCTCTCTGTCATCATCCGGTAACGAGGTGTCCTCCAGCCTTTTTTCAACTTCCTCGATCTTAGCCTCTGACCGGATAACCTCATCTACCGCATTTATGATATCATCTATCCTACGTCCAATGCTATGTGTGATTGCATCGGAGGCTTCCGTATTCACCTTCAGCTTCTGGTTATAGTTTACTTCATATTCAATCGACTGGGAGGCCTTGGTATAAGTAATCTCTCCCTGCTCCGGTTTACTGCTGTCCGTCATTGTACAGTCAAAATAGTGCTCCGGCTTTAGCTCACCGCTTTTGAAGCCCGTCTTTGTATAGGTGACTTTCAAGGAATCAGCCTGGCGCATCGCATCATATGCATCCTTGCCCAGGATGAGCTCGCCCGTCTCCGCTATATAGTGCACTTCCCCATCAAGAGGGCTATAGGCATCCGGATTATTAATAGAAATCGATTCAATATTAGAAAATACCGACTCTTCCTCTAATTCCCCCGCCGCATTCTTCTTATAAAGAATTATTTCGTCCGGCACCGAGGCGCTGCTCAGATCCTCATAAGCCAATTGGATCCGGTATATCTCATTCATTACCGGAGAGTCATCAAAATTCTGCCCCAGATCATCAAAGTCCGCCAGCTCATAGCTTCCGGCTACCTTATTCATAATCCGTATATCCTTGGTATCAATATTCTCCGTAATCTCATAGGTCAGATTGTCCATATCCTCCATAAAGGTCAAGGAGCTGTCCGTCTTATATCCGGTAAATACATATCTGCCCGCGTAATTCGTATTTCCTTCCTGGTAAATATTTTCCTTCAATTGCTTCAGGTTCGAGGAAATGGAGGAACGGTTCGCCGCCGTCAGCGTATCGGTGCTGCCCTGGACACAATAGGAGTTTATCTGGCTGATGATCTCATTTACCGTAGTTAATGCACTCTCCGTTACATCCATCCAGGACTTGGCATCCGGAATATTTTTTTCATAATATTGCTCCAGCTCTGACAAATTCGTCCTCAGCTTTAATGCACGGACGGTAATGATCGGGTCATCGGAAGGTTTCTGGATCTTCTTGCCGGTTGAATATTGTTCTTCCAGCTTTGTCATATTAACCTTATTCTTATTAATATTCCCCAGCATATTGTTTGTCATCATCTTATTCGTTATTCGCATACCCTGTACCTCCTAACCTGTAAAACGCTTCTATAACCGCTATCTTCCGTAATAACACCGGAATTAACAACACCGGATCACCCAAACTGCTATACGCCCATCTCATTGATCAATTTATGATAAATTTCATTCATTACCGTAATGACCTTTGCTGAAAGGTTATACGCGTTCTGATATCTTATGAGGTTCATTGCCTCTTCATCCACATCCACACCGGAAATAGACAGCCTTTGGTTTGTGATTGTTTTCAGGATGTTTGACTGGCTTTCCGCTATAGTACCTGCCTTGTCCGAATCAATTCCTATCTCTGCAACCATGGTCTGGAAGAAGGCCTCCGGGGTTCCCTGCTCAAATGCAGTTTTATTATCCTTCAATGCGATCAGCTTATCTATAATACTATTATCCTCTATACCGTTTACGATATCAGAGGAAGCCGCCAACAAGTCCGGATTTTTAAAGAAGCTCTCGCTTACGGTAAAATTCTCCGCAGTTACAAAATAGTAGGATCCATACAGGGGCTGGTTATCCGGAATTTCCTCATAATAGCCGCCGGTCTGTGAATTAAAGGTATCGTAATCATAGTAGCTCGCATCATCCGAGCCTGCTAATGGTCCAAAGGTATAATTCCTGCCGCTTATCTTATTGGTTGCATTAAATAAATCCGTGCCTGGGGCTCCCTCCAGATCTACTCCAGTCCGATGGATGTCATTAAAAAGCTTGGCAAAGGTCCGCACAAACTGGTTTAACTGGTTCTGATAATATGGTATTCCTTTAAAATTAATACTTTCCCCAATCGAAGCCTTTTCATCCGTCGCATCAACTAATACGACATCCTCCAATTCAAAGGTATAAACAAAGGCTCCGGTGTCCGCATCCTTCGTAACCTCAAAGCCCGTATAGGTATAATTGCGGTTGCCTACGGTTATCGTTCCCGTCTCCGGTATGTTTAATGCCTCAATATCGTTAATATTGGAATCCGTTACGGTAATAAAGTCCTCTCCCGCACTGGCGTTAACCGTCCCCGAGAAATTCTCCTGGTTATTGCCGTCACGCACTTCAAGCACCGCCTGCAGCGAACCGCCGAGGGAAGAACTTCTTTCATCAAACTTCTGGCCGTTTGCCCAGTAAATGTCGTACAGGCCGTCAATATCGTTCTGGTTATATTTATCCTCTCTGGGAGATACGATCAGCTTATTGGTTTCGATTCCGTCAACCAAGGTAACACCATCTAATTTGACCACGTAGCTGGTCACTCCGGAGCCTGATGCACCGACCTTTCTTTCATCCACGCTGACATTGGCTATCTGGGAAAGCTCATCGATCAGCAGTGCCCTTTGGTCACGCAGGTCGTTCGCCATTCCTCCCTGGATCTCCAGGGTGTTGATCTGCTTTGTCAAAGCTCCCAGCTGCTGCGCTATGGAATTAATTTGGTCAACCTGGTTTCGGATCTCAAAATTACACTCTTCCTGTACACTCTTTAGGTTTGAGGCTACGGAATTAAAAAATTCCGTCAGGCTTTTCGCATAGTTAATGAACTGGGTCCGTACTGTCGGGCTTGAAGGATTCTTCTGCAGCTCCATAAGGCTGTCAAACATGGAATTATAGGTGGTCGTAAATCCGGATTCCTTCACCTCATTGAAATAGTTTTCTATCTCGGACATATAGTATGCTTTACTAGCATATTCCCCGTATAAGCTGCTATTGCTCCAATATTTCTCATCATAATAAAGCTCACGCATCTGGGTAACCCCGGTAACTGTCACACCCGTACCAGCCATACCGTAGGTACTGTTCATCCGTAAGGCCTTAGCGGCCTTTTGTCCCATGACCTGCCTGGAATAGCCCTCGGTTTCTGCATTGGTAATATTATGTGCAGTTGTATCCAATGCCGCCTGATAAGCGTAAAGGCCTGTTTTTCCAATGTTTAACCCAAAAAATGTTGAAGCCATCCTAACACCGTTCCTTTCAAGCTGCCTTCCATACCCGGAAAGTAACTTTTTATCTAAGCATTATATAAGTTATTAGTTTTATCAAGCTAATTTAGTAATGATATCCTCCAGCATCTCGTTAACCACATTCACATATCTTGCAGATGCATTATAAGCATGCTGGTACTTAATCAAATTAGTCAATTCCTCATCCGAGGACACTCCGGTTACTTCCATCCTCCGGTTATCAATGCTTTGTACCATGGAAGCCTGGTTGGAACTGATGGAATTAAATTGTTCACCACGGTTTGCCATATCCGCAATAAAGGCCGTATAATAATCCGCAAAATTATTCTTTGTCAACGTATTAGGTGACAAGGTAGAAAAAGCTTCCTGCCAGGAGGTTAATAGCTGCTGGGCAGTTTTTATATCGTGGTCACCTGTTCCTGCGTTGTCCGATAAGGGGATATAGGCATAATTCTGGAGTATATTCGGGTTAAGTTCAATCTCACCTAAGGTAAATAAGGAATAATTGTCCGAAGCATCTTCCTCATTATATACCATTGCCGTTATCGTCTCATAGGTACCGTCCCCATTATCAATCTCAATTTCTTCCTCCCTGTACCGGGCCATTGATTTGCGGTTGAAGAGAGCTTCTCCCATGGTGGTGCCATCCAGGCCGACCGGTGCATTCTCCTGGTCCAATATCTTCACCTTAGTGCCGTCCGTTAAGGTAACCTCCTTATTCGGAGCAAATATATCATTAATTGTTGTTGTTATTCCATGGATTAATTGGTCAAACTGCGCCTGGACGGACATAATGACGGAGCAATCGATGGTATTGTTATAATCAATGACCGCCGTATTATACGCCATATCCGAGTCGTAGTTTTCACGTAACGGGATATCCGTATAATTTGCCTGTTTAGCGCCCCTCGCTACCAGTAAGCCCTTCAGGGATCCGATATCCGTATTGTTGTCCGAAGCGTATGCCGTACTAAGATTGAAGACATCCACTCCACCGTAAGACTCCCAGATAGGCTTTATCATTTCAGAGCCTTCGTTCATCTTAACGGTGGTCATACGGAAGGACGTATCCTCCGTAACAAAGGGATAACCCTCCAGATTAACGGTAACCATACCGCCCCTATGCTCTTTATATGTAATGTTGGCCATTTCACCCAATTCATCCAGCAATACATTTCTCTGGTCCCTGAGGTCGTTGGCCTTCTCCACCCCGGTACTTTCGTATTGCCTGATCTTTAGGTTCAGCGCACAAATTTCATCACCGATCTGGTTTATCCTGTCTACCTGATCCTTAATCTTCGTGTTCAGATTAACCTGGTAGTCCTTTAATTGTTTGGAAATATTTTCTGCACGCTCCACAAAGGTCACTGCTGTTTCAATAAAGGACGCCCTTGTAACAATGCTATCCGGCTCCTTTGCAAGCTCCTGCAGGGAGGTCCAAAAATCACCGATCACATTTTGGAAGGTTTCCCCTTCCAATTCGCCAAAGAGACCCTCCACTTCACTGACAGCCTCATATTGTGCCTTATAAAAAACCTCCCGCCCAATCTCCTGACGGTAGGCCTTGTCAAGAAAGACGTCACGCACCTGCTTAATTTCAGCAAAATCCGCACCCAGCCCCTGCTGTAATGTAGAAATATAAGAGTCACCCAACTTCACATACCGGAAATCAGTCTGTACCACCTGCTGCCTTACATAGCCGGCAGTATCCACATTGGCCAGGTTATGCGAGGTTACATTCAAAGCCGCCTGGCTTACATTTAAGCCGGATACTCCTACATATAAGCTACTCATTGAACTCATGGATTACACCTACCTTACCATAGCCAATTACCGTTCAACCATAATTGACTTTTACTGTTTTGCATCGAACATCCCTGTTCCCCGCATCTGTGCGTCATATCTGGAAGCACTTTTTGTGTAAGTATTATTCCCCGGTGACATCCTTGTACTCTGAATAAAATTCATATTGAATTCTATCATCTCGAGGGATTGTTGGATTAACGACTGGTTACGGCTATTGATTCCTACTAACCTTTGTACCGCAACCTTTAGATTATCATGTATGACAGATAGAGCCTTCTGCTCCTTAGGCTGTTTGTCTAATAGGCCGATTAAATCCTTTAGGCTAAACTCCTTTGATTTTCTGTTAATTACCGTTTTTATATCAAGCATGACCGTTTCCCTTTTATGCTCCAGGATATTTAGCTGGTCAACGGCCGCTTGTTCCTGGTCCGTTATCTCCTGTAAAGAATTCAGGTCATTTTTTACGATGACCTGAGTCTTCATTTCCGCAATGGGAACCAGTTCTTTATATAATTTATATTCCTGTTCCAGAACATCAATCAGTTCTTCAATTAAGCTTGCCACCGTTAACCCTCTCTTTACTCAGGTTTTTCTCATTACCCCAGGTATTGGTCAACTAATTTATCCACAACATCCTGGATACTGACATTATATGTCCCAGCTTCTATGCGTTCTTTAATGTCCCTTACCTTTTCTTCCCTGACATCTGGCGTGCGTGTGACAGCTTGCTTTGCTATCTGATACCCTTTTCCCATCTCGGAAATTTCAAGTTTATCACTGAAATTAGCTGTTTTAGCCTTTGCTGCTGCCTTTACAGACCCAGCTGTATATAGCTCACTAATTTTGTTAAATGCATCGATACGCATCCTGCTCACCACCTTTTAAGTTCTACTTTATTTATCGGATCTTTTTCAATTATCATTATAGCATTTTGAAATTTTCTTCAAAGAAAATTAAAAAGGCCGTGATTTGGAAGTTTGAAGCTCACTTTACAAACTTACCAAATCACGGCCCGGATCCTTATAGCTTAATTACAGCATACCGTATTTTAAGCACTTACAGCCATCTCTTTATTTAATTTTCTTGGAAATCGTAGAAATCGCTTTCTGCAGCTGGTTATCCTTTTCCTTCGGTATGGTCAGCTCCTGCTTCAACTCCTTGTTCAATTCCACCTTGATATCCGGAGTAATGCCAACCCCATGGATATTACGGCCGCTCGGTGTATAGTACTTTGAAATAGTAAGCTTCACCGCACTGCCATCGGACAGCGGTATTACCTTCTGCACGATACCCTTACCAAAGCTTGTGGTCCCAATGACCGTTGCCACCTTGTCATCCTGGAGGGTTCCTGCAAAGATTTCTGAGGCACTGGCACTGTTTCCGTTGATCAGCACAGCCATTGGCAGGCTGACTGCAGCCTTATCAGTTGCCTTCTCTTCCTCACGGTTTCCATACTTATCTTCCGTATATACCACCAGACCCGGCTTCACCAGACGGTCTACAATTTTAACAACAGATGCCAGCAATCCGCCTGGATTATCGCGCACATCGATAATCAGGCCCTTCATTCCCTTTGCCTCAAGCTTATCGACCGCTGTATTAAACTGCTCGACTGTCACTTCATCAAACTGGAGGATGGAGATATATCCTATCTTATTCTCCAGCATCTGATACTCTACAGTAGGCACTTCAATCTTGGCCCGCTTGACAGTATAGCTGATAGGATCACTCTCGCCTTCCCTGACCACGGTAATCACTACCTTGCTGCCCTCGAGGCCCTTCATGTTGCTTACGACCTCGGATAAATCCTCTCCGGTGACTTCCTTTCCATCTACCTTGTAAATAATATCACCGGGCAGGATTCCTGCCTTGTGGGCCGGGCTGCCTTCAAAGGGCTTCACTATGGTTATCACTCCGGTCTCCGCGTTCTGGCTGACCGTGGCGCCGATGCCGCAATAGACACCGGAGGAGCTTTCCATCAACGCCTTATACTCCGTTTCTGTATAATAAGTAGAGTAGGGATCCTTCAGGCTTGAGATGAATCCCTTATAAATTCCATCTGCAAAGGTATCTTCCTTCACATCCTCCAAATAATATTCATCAATGAGCTTTTGGAGGAACGTCAATTTCTGCACAATATTTGGATAGGATATCTGATTCGTGCTCTCACTGGCCTGAACCTTTACCTTACCGTCAGAGGCTGTTGCACTATTAAACTCCTGGTTCTCCTTATTTCCTACATGAACCAGCACTGCCCCGAGCAAAGTAAAGATCAACAGAGCCCCGCAAAGTCCCGTAAGCAATCCTGAAATAAAATTCCGCTTCATATTACGTCTACATAACCACCTTTCTGCCTTGGGGCACTTTCAAAGCCCTGCATACAAAGAGCTTCCTAAAGCACCCTACGGTGTAAGTTTGAAAGAAAGTCACTTTCAAACTATTTATTAAGGCCTATTCACTTTTTTGAAGAGGTCATCAAAAAGTGAAAGGCACGGGTGTAAGAATGGGCTGCTGCAAAACATCCTCTTGCAACTATGTTTCACAACAGCCTTTTGATTAATAATCTAACTGCTCCATATATTTCATGTACTTCACAACCATGAGCGCAATCTTAAAGGTAATGGCATCCTCGAACACCCTTAAGTCAAGGTTCGTGCTCTTTTGTAATTTATCCAGACGGTATACTAAGGTGTTACGGTGGATATACAGCTGCCTTGAAGTTTCTGAAACATTTAAGCTGTTTTCAAAGAACTTGTTAATGGTCGTAAGAGTCTCTTCGTCAAATTCATCCGGGTTCTTTCCTTCAAAAATTTCTTTAATGAACATCTTACACAAAGGCATGGGCAGCTGATAAATCAGACGTCCTATCCCTAAGTTATTATAAGCCACTACATTTCTTCCGCTGTAGAATATCTTACCTACATCCAATGCCATCTTTGCTTCCTTATAGGATCTGGAAACATCCTTAATCTCATTCACGATAGTACCAAATGCAACATGTACCTTCGTCATGGCCTCCGTATTCAGCATATCAAGGATAACCCTGGCTGTCTTCGTCAGATCCTCATAGGTCTCATTTTGCTTCACTTCCTTCACCAGGATGATGTTTTTCTCATCTACCGCGGTGATGAAATCCTTTGTCTTTCCTGAGAACAGGCTGCGCACTGTTTCCAGGGCATTCGCATCCTTTTCATTCTTGGTTTCAATGATATAAACCACTCTTCTGGCTTCCGTATCGATATGAAGCTTTTTGGCGCGGTTATAGATGTCCACCAACAGCAGATTATCAAGCAGCAGGTTCTTAATAAAGTTATCCTTGTCATATCTTTCTTTATAAGCGATCAATAAATTCTGTATCTGGAAAGAAGCAATCTTTCCAATCATGAATACGTCTTCGCTGTCACCCTTGGCAAGAATTACATATTCCAACTGATGCTCATCAAAAACCTTAAAGAATTGATATCCCTGGATCGCCTGGCTGTCTGCCGGAGAAGCCACGAATGCCAGCACTGCGTTCTCATATTGCTCGGCATTCTCTATTGTTGTTGCTAATACTTTACCTTCCGTATCCATAACGCAGATATCGATACGTGTGATTCCTTTTAACCCATCGATAGTGCTTTGAAGAATTTGATTGGAAATCATGATTTCACTCCTTTATATTATATTTCTATTTTTCATTAAAATTCATCTTTACGAAAGATATTTTAACACCCTTTTCATAATAAGTAAACTAAGTTCTATAAAATTTGCATAAATTTTTTAGTATAAATCTATCAAATTCCAGTTCTATCATATTAGTTTATCAATTAAACTAATATTTTCATTTATTCTAACTGCCTGCCATAGCTTTATTTGGCCAGAAAAAAACAGGGAACACTTCCGTGTTCCCTGATAATATGTTCACTATTAGTTTGTAATAACCTGCTCTGTCTCTTTGTCAAACATATGAAGCTTAGACATATCAAATGCAATCTTTAATGTATCATCCGGTCTTGCAGTTGTACGGGGGTTAACACGTGCGGTGATCTCTAAGGATTCATCCACGGTGAAGTATAAGAATACTTCTGCTCCCAATAACTCGTATACCCTTACAGTAGCCTCAATTACACTTTCAGGGGAGCTGGCGAGGAACATCTCCTCATCATGGATATCCTCAGGACGGATACCGATAACAACAGTCTTGCCATCATAGCCGCCGTCAACAGCCTTCTTTGCCTTTGCTTCCGGAAGCTTTAAGGAATTGCCGTTGAAGTTAACGAATACGTCATTGCCCTTCTTGGAAACCGTAGCCTCGATCATATTCATCTGAGGTGATCCCATGAAGCCTGCTACGAACAGGTTCTGTGGTCTGTCGTATAAGTTCTGGGGAGTATCTACCTGCTGGATTAAACCATCCTTCATAACTACGATTCTGGTACCCAGTGTCATAGCCTCTGTCTGGTCATGTGTTACGTAGATAATCGTTGTCTGTAATCCCTGATGCAGCTTGGAGATCTCGATACGCATCTGTACTCTCAGCTTAGCGTCAAGGTTTGATAAAGGCTCATCCATAAGGAATACCTTAGGGTTACGGACGATTGCACGACCCATGGCAACACGCTGTCTCTGACCACCGGAAAGAGCCTTCGGCTTACGGTCGAGTAAATTCTCAATACCGAGGATTCTAGCTGCTTCATTTACGGATTTCTCAATCTGATCCTTTGGAACCTTTCTTAACTTAAGACCAAATGCCATGTTGTCAAATACAGACATATGTGGATATAAAGCGTAGTTCTGGAATACCATCGCGATATCTCTGTCCTTAGGCTCAACATCATTTACTAATTTATCGCCGATCCGAAGCTCACCGGAGGAGATCTCCTCAAGTCCTGCGATCATACGAAGGGTAGTTGATTTACCGCAACCGGACGGTCCAACAAAGATGATAAATTCCTTGTCTGCGATTTCAAGATTGAAATCCTTTACTGCAACAAATCCGTTAGGATATTGCTTTGAAATATTTTTCAGTGATAAGCTTGCCATTGAATAGCCTCCTAATTTTAATTCATGTGTTCTTGTACAATTACCATACCGTAATGATACAACATTTCAAGAATGGAAGCCATATGTCATTTCACCAAAATCATTTTTTCCTTTTTGTACGATTTGTATATCCTATTTTAAAATAAGTAGTTTTACCGATAATCTGCTGGAATATACTTTAAATTACTGTCTATATTCAATAAAGCCCTCTCCCATGACCTCCCTGACGTCACTTACAATAACAAAGGAATTCGGGTCAATATTCTTTGCAATCTCAACTATTTTAATGATTTCCTTCTTGGAAACGACACAAAACAGCATCTTCCTGTCCTGGTTTGAATACATTCCAGTAGAGCTTAAGCCGGTTACGCCCCGGTCCATCTGTTGGAGGATCGCATCCGCTATCAGTCTATAGTCATCGGAGATAATATACGCCATCTTGGCAAACTTAAGTCCCTCCAATATGCCGTCTGATACCTTGGTTGAGATGAATATGGAGATCAATGCATACAGCGCATTTCCCAGCCCAAAGGTAATGGCTCCGATCAGGATGATGATTCCATCCACAAATATCATGAGCTGCGGCACCGACATATGCTTGTTACGGTGCTGCAGGATATAGGCTGCCAGATCCGTCCCTCCCGTAGAGGACTGGACCGAAAACACCAGGCCGATGCCTGCACCGCCAATGACACCACCAAGAATTGCAGCCAGCAGATAATCGTCCATGTGTAAATCCACAATCGGTATCACCATCATGGATAATACATAGATAACCGTTCCATAAAGGGAGGATATCAGGAATTTACCGCCCCTGATTTTTGTCGCAAATAAAAATAAGGGCACATTGCATATCATCGTAAAGAGCCATATGGGCAGGCCCCCTGGAATTAAGGTGTTTGTCCAGGCCTTTATGACAATCGCGAAGCCGGATACCCCTCCGGTGACCAATTTCATCGGTTCAAAAATCAGGTTTACGGCTACACCCATTAAGACAGCGCCAAGGGTTATCGTCATATATTTCCGCAATAATAGGATATTCTTATTTGTTATCTTTTTATTTGCCATAGCTGCTCCTTTAAATATTCTCCCATCATCTATCATTAATACCCCAAAAGAAGGCATTGTATTCCATCCATAGCCCCTGGTATCCCAGAAACAAAACCTGCTCCGCAGATTTTATACCGCCTTATATTTTAGCATAAAAAGCATTCTTTATCAACGCATCTTTATTCCGTGGACAGGATATGTTATACTATAAAAAAGAATAGATCTTCAGGGAGGTGCCTTCATGAACAAGAAGACTGTATTAGTGACCGGCTCATCACGTGGGATCGGGAAAGCAATTGCTGTTAAATTCGCAAAAAAAGGCTATAATGTAGTTATTAATTGTGCCCATAACGAGGATGAATTATTAAAAACCCAGAAGGAAATCGAATCTTATCAGGTGTCCTGCATGGCCTTTTTGGGTGACATGGGTGATTATGAGGTTGCCCAGGAATTATTCCGCCAGATCAAGAAGCATTACGGAAGCCTCGATGTGCTGGTTAACAATGCGGGCATTGCGTATGTGGGATTATTTACGGATATGGCCCCGGAGGATTGGAGCCGTGTGATCACCACCAATCTGACCTCGGTCTACAACTGCTGCTCCCTTGCCGTTCCTGACATGGTACAAAGAAAATCAGGTAAAATTATAAATATATCTTCCGTATGGGGAAATGTAGGAGCCTCCTGTGAAGTAGCCTATTCCGCTTCCAAAGGCGGCATGAATTCCTTTACCAAAGCACTGGCGAAGGAGCTGGCTCCAAGCAATATCCAGGTAAATGCCATCGCCTGTGGAGCCATTGATACGGAAATGAACTACTTCCTTGCAGACGAGGAGCTTATGAGCCTCATTGAGGAGATACCCACAAACCGTCTGGGAAGAGCGGAGGAGGTAGCCGACCTTGCCTACCACCTGGCTTATAAAAATGAATATCTTACCGGGCAGGTGATCGGCCTGGATGGCGGCTGGATCTAGAAAACAAAAAGCTCACGCGCTTACATACGCTTTTGTATGTATTCTGGGTCCACCCTTGCAGAAAAAATGCTTCCCTTATGATATCTTCATAAGAAGGAAGCATTTTTCAATTAAACCTATTGTGAACCTATCAAAGCCCGTCTGCCCTTTATGGCAGCTTATGCCCGGCTGACAGATACAGTGATGTTTTTATTCTTCTAGGAATATGACAGATATTCCTCTCCGCCTTCGATCTCCTTCCAGGCAAAAGCCTTTTTGTCAATTATCATATAGCTGTGGGGGCTTCCCTCCTTGGGAATGGATACGGAGCCCGGATTCATATAGATATAATTGGGATAGGTGACACATTTCGGCACATGTGTGTGCCCATTCAGCAGGATATCGCCGGGCTGTAACGGCGGAAGGTTGTCCTCATTGAATTTATGCCCATGGGTTGCGTAAATCGTATTCGTCCCATTCATGATAACTGCATAGTCTGCCAGGATGGGAAATTCCAGGACCATCTGGTCAACCTCCGTATCACAATTGCCCCGGACACATAGTATCCTATCCTTTACCGGGTTAAGGAGGGCGATAACCTCCTTCGGCGAATACTCCCTGGGAAGATCATTTCTTGGCCCGTGGTATAAAATATCTCCTAATAAAATAAGCTTGTCGGCCTTCTCCCTATGGAACGCTTCCATCATCCTCTGACAATAGTAACCTGAACCATGGATATCCGATGCCACCATTAATTTCATATCTCTTTCCACCTCACTTATTATAAACCTCTGCTACAGGTATTCTTATTCTTCGTAATCCCTCCGCCCTCTATGCGCCGGTTGCCGGGATCAACCTCCTTGG
>JARKQP010000065.1 GCA_029974875.1 Mobilitalea sp. | reverse complement strand
CCGATATGCAGGCTGAGATAGTTTCTTCGGCGTGAGTTAACGACAAATTGTAGTTGTCCCTTAAACAATGGTATAGAGTGAACATCTTTCCGCTAAAACTTTCAAGACCGGGTGCCAGGTTGCATGGAACATAGCTCACGACATAAGTGAAGATGATTTCGCCAATCATTTTTACTCTTTGGATGCGAAAGACGTCGGCACCTAATTCTATTCCAAGCGATTTGGCAACTTTAATCTCTGTAGGCACGATATCAATCACCGCTGCCTGAGAGGTTGATTCTCCCTCGATCAAGGATTTGCTGGAAACATTAATAATATTATAGAATTTTTGATAATTGTAAATAGGAGAAAAGCTGTTGTGGTTAAGAATCTCGGTACCATGTCCTTGCTGTACACTTACGAAGCCCTCATCTTGCAGCATTGCGATTGCACGCCGAATTGTGGTACGGCTTGCATTATATAACTTCATTAATTCGTTTTCGGGCGGTAAAAGAGTTCCGGGCGGATATTTTTCATTCAGAATAGCTCCCTTCACATCATGATAAATAGATGTATATTTTAATGCATGTTCACCTTTGCTCATCTTTAAATTCCTCCAAGCATTTATAGTAGATAGAATGGAAATCATTTAATTAAAAGATACAACATGTTTCTTTGAATGTCAATAGGTATTATAAATGTGTAATAAAAAGATACCTTTAATACAAGTTGTAATAAATAAATAATTGTGATAAATTATATAAAAATTAATAAAAATAATATGTTTTAAATATGTATTTTGGTGAATGCAGAAAGAAAATTAATAATAGTCAACAAGAGATATAGTGTCTGGATTTTGCATTTTGAAAAATTCCACAAATATTATTGACAAATCATAATAAAAGTGTATTATATTAATAGAGATGTATTAGATATGTTTATACAGCCAAAATAGAAGTATATCGGGTGAAAAGGTATCTTATACATATCTCTTAAAAAAAGAAAAAATATGGAGGGAAAAAAATGAAGATGAAAAAAGTATTGGTTGCAATTGTGGTTAGTGCAATGATGGCCGGTCTGATAGGATGCTCATCAAAAGACAGCGGTGGTAATACAAATACGGACACTAACACATCATCTCCGACGGGAGTGGCAGAATCGAACAGTACGAAAGGTGGCGAGGTAGTCGTAGATATCGCAATGACCACAACAATGGGGGATCTTGATCCGTTTGCTCCGCCTACCCAGGGACGCAATTTTTTAAGATATGCGGTATATGATAATATTGCGATATTTAAGGACTTTGGAACAAGCTGGGATAAGATGCAGTGGGTAATTGCCAAGAATATCACTCAGGTTGATGATGTAACCTTTGACATTGAGATATACGACTATGTATATGATGCTGCAGGTAATCAAATTACAGCGGACGATGTGGTATATTGCTTAAACGGTATGTCCACCTCGGGAAATTACACCAGATTTACTAATTATATGGAATCGGCAAAGGTGATTGACGATTATAACTTAGAAATCAAGCTGAAAACAACCACAGTCGGTGCAATTGAATACATATTTGCACAGTGCTGTATTGTTGACAAGGATACCTATGAAACAAACAAAGATAAATTTTCGACAACGCCTATTACGACAGGTGCATATCAGGTGGCGGAATGCGTTCCCGGTTCTTATTATACATTGAAGAAGAATCCGAATTACTGGCAGAAGGATGAGAGTCTGAGAAGCTATACCGCCAACCAGCAGGTTGATACGTTTAAATATAATGTTATAACAGAAGCGACTCAGGCCACGATTGCACTTCAGATGAAGGAAGACGACTTAATCACGGTATCAGGTAACAGTGAGATTGGTTATTTTATGAATCCTGACGGAACACCGGTGAAGGGATACAGTGTGAATAAGGTCTTGAGCTCTACGACAACAGTATTATCCTTTAATATGGCTGAAGACGGCGGCTTGTTTGCGGATAATTTGGCGCTTCGTCAGGCGGTCAGCTATGCCATTAATCGTGAGGACATTGTTGCCGGCGGGCTTCGCGGTAATGGCGAGATTATGAATGATCTGGCATCCCAGGATTGTGGTGATTATAACAAGGCTTGGGATAACGAAGAATATTATGATTACGATCTTGATAAGGCAAAGACATTACTGGCAGATGCCGGTTACGCAAAGGGCATTGATCCTGCGACAGGAAAGCCCCTTCATGTACGTTTCCTGGTTGATCAGCAGTATAAGGATACCGCAGTAGTTCTTCAGAGCCAGTTGATCGCGCTTGGTCTTGATTGCGAAATCCTAGCCTATGATAATTCCCTGATCGCATCCTACCAGTACGATCCGACACAATGGGATATCTACATGTATATCCAGGGAACCGAATGCTATGTAACTAGTGTGTATGACGGTATATTTGCAGCTGGTGCTGACGGCATGGCACCTAAATGCTTTGTAAAGGATGAGAAGTTGCAGAAGCTGATCAATGCCGCGCATGATATCAGCACTCATGACGAAGGAACAGTAGAAGCCTTACATGATTATGTATATGATAATGCATATTCCATCGGACTCTATCAATCCTATACCTTCTCAGTTGGTGTTGATACGATAAAACTTGTTAATCACCCATGGGGACAGCTGGTTGGACCCGCATGCGACTATACGGAATTTATTAAGGCGCAATAATTGAACCTATCGTTCGTGTTAGAAATAAATTTGCTTAGTAACAAAATGACATATGCGCTGGCGCGGGCTTCCGCGCCGGAGCATATAAGATAAAAGTACTCATGTGAGGTTCTGTATGGCAAAATATATCATTAAAAGGCTTGTATGGCTGATTCCGGTTATTATCGGAGTAACATTTCTAATATTTACGATTATGTATTTTATACCAGGTGATCCAGTTGCCAGTATTCTTGGTCCGGGTGCCACACCGGCTGAAATTGAGCAGGCTCGTGTAATGCTTGGACTGGATGGCTCATATCTGCACCGTTTTTGGAATTATGCAAGCGGGGTGTTTTTCAGGTTTGATTTGGGAACTTCTTTTCAATATGGCTCCGATGTAACGGCCGACATGCTGATGCGTTTTCCCCGTACTTTCACCCTGGCTGTAGTAAGTATGGTGATATCGGTTGCTGTTGGTATTCCATTAGGGATTATTGCCGCAACGCATCAAAATACTGTTTCAGACCGCAGTGCTATGATGATTGCGATGTTCGGTGTCTCTATGCCCTCCTTCTGGCTTGCTATTTTGCTGGTTTTGCTGTTTGCCATGAAGCTGGGTATTCTTCCTTCCTATGGTATCGGTGGAATTGAGTTTTATATTCTGCCTGCGATTGCTAATTCTTTCGGAGGGATTGCGGGATTTGCCAGACAGACAAGATCCAGTGTTCTGGAATGTATCCGGTCGGATTATGTTACAACGGCAAGATCAAAGGGTGTCAGTGAACGAAAGGTTCTTTGGGGACATATCATCCCAAATTCACTTATTCCGATTATTACTTATGCTGGTACACAGTTCAGCGGATTATTGGGAGGAGCAATCGTAATTGAGAATGTATTTGCTATTCCTGGTATTGGTACTTATATGGTACAGGCAATCAATTATCGTGATTATGGTGCGGTTCAAGGGTCGGTTATTTTTTCTGCGATAACCTTCAGCATTGTTATGCTTATTGTTGATGTTATCTATGCATATGTTGACCCAAGAATCAAAGCTCGTTATGAAAATAAGCATAGGAGTAAAAAGGATGGAAAATAAAACGATAAATAATTCTGTATCCGTGGTTGAAAGCAATAGAAAGAAAAAAAGTGAAACAATGCTGGAGATTTTTGCCAGAAGAATGCTTCGCCGTAAGGAAGCGATGCTCGGTCTTGCGGTCTTGTTGATCTTAGCAGTATTAGCAATTCTGGCGCCTTATATCAGCAGGTATTCCTATGGAGAGATGAATCTTCAGAATGCATTTGCATTTCCGTCAGGTGAGCATTGGCTGGGAACGGATTCCATGGGAAGAGATATCCTGTCAAGAATTTTATACGGAGGAAGGTTCTCTCTTTCTATCGGAATTGTATCTGTTGCCATATCTGCCACCGGCGGATTGATATTCGGATCTGTTGCCGGATTCTTCGGAGGCAAGGTGGATAACATCATCATGCGTTCCCTGGATACCTTCCACGCCATTCCGCAGGTATTACTTGCGATCTGTATTTCCTCTGCCTTGGGTGCGGGCTTTTTTAAGACGGTTCTGGCAGTAGGGATTGGCGGTATTCCCAATTTTGCCAGAACAATTCGCGCCAATATTCTTTCAATCCGCGGACTGGAATATGTGGAGGCCGCCGAATCGATCAATTGCAGAAATGCCAGAATTATATTCCGGCATGTTATCCCCAATGCCATAACGCCGTTTATCGTGCATTGCACCCTGGCGATTGCAGGAGGGCTGATTGTCTCTGCAACTTTAAGTTATATCGGACTTGGAGTTCAACCCCCGCTTCCCGAATGGGGCGCAATGCTGTCAGATGCAAGATCCTATGTACGCCAGTATCCTTATCTGATGCTTTGCCCGGGTATATTTATCATGGTAACGGTAATGGCATTTAATCTGATCGGTGATGCCGTTCGGGATGCCCTTGATCCAAAGCTTAATAAGTAATAGGAGACACATAAATTATGAAAAAGAACAAGACAGATACAACATCATTTCTTTCGGTAAAGGATCTTGTGGTGGAATACACCATGGAGGGAGAGGTGGTCCATGCGGTCAATGGAGTTTCCTTCAGCCTGGAGCATGGCAGAACGCTCGCTCTTGTAGGCGAGACCGGAGCCGGTAAAACATCAATTGCAAAAGCGATATTGCGGGTATTACCCAATCCTCCCTCCAGAATCCCGGCCGGGCAGATTTATCTAGAGGGCGAGGATATCCTAAGCATCAAGGAAGAGAAAATGCGAAAAATCCGCGAAAATAAAATATCCATGATTTTTCAGGATCCCATGACCGCTCTGAATCCGGTGAAGCGGATAGGGGAGCAGATTGCGGAAGGAATACGGCAGCACAATAAGATAAGCAGGGCGGAGGCTTTTAGCCGCGCCTGTGATATGCTCAATATGGTCGGAATATCCGATGACCGGGTCAACGATTATCCTCATCAATTTTCAGGGGGTATGAAGCAGCGTGTTGTAATTGCCATGGCATTGGCCTGCAGCCCTGAGCTGCTTCTGGCAGATGAGCCTACCACCGCTTTGGATGTTACAATTCAGGCACAGGTTCTGGAAATGATTAAAGAGCTGAAAGCCAAATTTAACACCGCTATGATAATGATAACCCACGATTTGGGAGTAGTTGCGGAGGTTAGCGACGATGTGGCGGTCGTATATGCCGGACGGATTATAGAATATGGTTTAAGGGAGATGATTTTTGACCAGCCCAGTCATCCGTATACAAAAGGATTGTTCAATGCTTTGCCGGATCTCAGTAAGGACGTAAGAAGACTCAATCCTATTGAAGGTCTTCCCCCGGATCCTAATCATCTTCCGGAGGGATGTTCCTTTCATCCAAGATGTCCCTTTGCCGCCAAGGAATGCAGGCATGAGCCTATCTCTATGACAGAGCTGGAACTCGGACATTATGTGCGTTGCTGTAGAATAAATGAGATTAAGGAGATGGAGGAGTAACATGGCTGCATTAATAGAAGCGAGAGATTTAAAAAAATATTTCGATTCGCCCAAAGGTAAGGTTCATGCAATTGATGGTGTATCATTTAAAATTGAGGCCGGTAAGACGATGGGTGTTGTAGGCGAATCGGGATGCGGCAAATCAACCTTGGGACGCACGATGATCCATCTCCTTGAAAGTACGGCTGGTTCCATATTTTTTGAAGGAAAGGATGTTACGAAGGTCAAAGATAACCAATTGCGGCAGCTACGTGAAGAAATGCAAATCATATTTCAAGATCCATATTCCTCATTAAATCCGCGTATGACTGTAAAGTCAACCATACAGGAACCACTGAAGCTATCAAAACGTTTTCAGAGTCAAAGCGAGCTGGAAAGCGAAACTGTCCGTATCATGGATTTTGTAGGGATTGAGAAGCGCTTGCGAAACGCCTATCCTCATGAACTTGACGGAGGGAGGAGGCAGAGAGTCGGTATTGGCCGTGCGTTATCCCTAAATCCTAAATTTATCGTATGTGATGAACCAGTTTCTGCCCTTGACGTGTCCATTCAGGCACAGATTCTTAACCTGCTAATGGATCTTCAGGATCAGAAGAAACTGACTTATATGTTTATTACCCATGATCTATCAGTAGTTCGCCATATTTCCCATGATATTTGCGTAATGTACCTGGGGCAGTTGGTAGAAACCAGTCCATCCAAAGAGCTATTTGTCAATCAGCTGCATCCTTATTCGAAGGCATTATTATCGGCGCTCCCTTCCGTTGACATCCATACAAAAAGGGAGCGGATCATTCTTAAGGGCGAGATCACCTCTCCGATTAATCCTAAGCCAGGATGCCGGTTCGCAACAAGATGCCCCTATGCCTGTGAACGTTGTCAGGAACCGCAGCGGCTGGAGGAGGTTCTCCCCAATCACTATGTTTCCTGCTGCAGGGCAAAGGAAATCAATCATCTTTAATCGGCAGGCAGGATGGCCGTTATAATTGAAAGGAAAGAATAGGAGAGAAAAATGATCAGTTTATCAGACAGCAAGGCAGACGAAGCGAAGAAGGCTCCGGATAAAATATGGAATGCTTCTTTTATCAGTGTATTTATAGCCAGTATGCTGATGTTTATGGGGCAGCAGATGATGAATACAATTATTGCAAAATATGCCGGATCCTTAGGTGCTGCACCGATCACAATCGGCTTTATTACCAGTTCGTTTGCATATACAGCATTAATCTTCAAGATTTTTGCGGCACCAGCCATTGATACCTTCAACAAACGATATATTTTAATCGGTGCGATGTTGGTTATGGCAGCTTCGTACGCCGGCTACAGTGTGTCAGGTTCTATTCCGGTTTTACTGGCCAGCAGACTGTTGCAGGGAGCCGGGCAGGCTTTTTCGGCAACCTGCGGCCTTGCCCTTGCGACGGATACACTCCCGCCGGACCGTCTGGGAACCGGAATATCCTATTTTTCACTGGCACAGGTAATCTGCCAATCCATCGGACCGAGTATAGGGCTGGCACTTTCGAGGGTCGTCGGTTATAACCATACTTTTTTGATGGGCTCTGTCACTATGGTAATTGCCGCATTAGCTGCAAATAGAATTAGAAATAATTTTACAAAGACAAAAAAATATCGGATTACAGTAAATAATTTGATTGCAAGAGAAGCTATCCTGCCTGCGGTATTGATGTTTCTTTTATGTATGGCTTACTACAACATCACCACCTTCCTGGTAATCTATGCAGAAGCACATAATTCCGGTGCACATATCGGTTACTTCTTTACGGTATATGCTGTAACCTTGTTATTTGCAAGGCCCTTTATCGGAAGATTTGGTGATAAGCACGGACTGGTGAAGATATTCATTCCTGCATTATGCTGCTTTGCAGCAGCATTTTTGTTAATCAGCTACGCAACGAATATATGGATGTTTTTAGCCGCCGCATTCGTTTCTGCATTCGGATATGGGGCTTGCCAACCTTCTGTACAAACCTTATGCATGAAATGTGTACCCAAGGAAAAGCGCGGTGCCGGAAGTTCTACAAATTACATAGGACAGGATTTAGGCAATCTAGTTGGCCCGATTATCGCAGGGTCCTTGGCGGAACACCTTGGGTATGAGGTGATGTGGAGGGTTATGATTATCCCAGTTGCCATGGCTTTGGTAATGGTTATTTTAAATCGTAAAAAAATTGCACACGCAGGTGAGACTCCGGCATAAAAGCAGAAGAATACCCTACTGGCAAGGGAAGAAGGAAGGATATTTATGAATATACTGGATTATTGGACAGAAGAGACAAACCCTGAAACCGGAAGAAAGTTTGAGATTTTCCGAGGATATTTAGAGATTGCCCATAATGGAAACGCTGTTATTGATGCTTTAGTGAACAGCCCCTATGGAGAAGAAATGGCAAAAAATCTTCAAATTAGATTCTTATACGAAGAGGATGCCATGGGAACCGCAGCCCTTGAATATTATCATTCCTGCGGGTTAAAAAAAGAAATGTTTGAAAACGAGGACTATTATACAAGATGGGTACTGTTAACGCCCTTGGAGATGTATGAGGAAACTGGAAAAAATAAAAAATATCCGGTCGTTTTTTATCACCATGGAGGCAGCAATGCAATTGAAAGTGAGGAATTTTCATTGGGACTGCATCAGATCGCAGGCAAGGAAAAGTTTATGATTGCGTATCTGCAAAATACCAACTGGCAGAATATGAACCGTGTCCTTGACATTATTGCAGAGAACTATCCCCTGGATATGGAACGAGTATATCTAAGCGGTTATTCCCAGGGGGGTTACCAAGTAACCTCAACGTATTTCCGTATACCGGAAAGAATAACAGCGGCGGCACCCTGCGGAAATGATATCTACCGTACCTATGATAACTTTAATGTGCCTTATACGGAGGAAGAGACCAAGAATCTGAAGGAGACCTTAGTTCCGTTAATTCAGGTGGTGGGCACCTGCGAGGCTTCCAGCTTTGTTCCGGTAAATGACTGGAGACCTCGAAAAGATTGGGGTAGGGAGAACGGCGCTGAACCGTATATAAATCCAGGACGGGATGATGACAGGGATCCGACGCGTATTCATGGTGGCAGAAGAAGATTTAGTGATATGCCTGTTCCGCCGGAAGGAGCAGACAAGCATGAATGGATGATCAAGCGTTTGAATATGAGAATGGATACTTTGGGCTGTGAACCAAGAGATGCTGAAAAATGTATCTCCTATCTGAATACACCAGAGGATGAGCTGCATCATATACTTGGATTTTATGGTGACAGTGAGGAGATTGTGAAATTCTTTGATAGCAAGCACTATGTAATAAATATCTGGAACAGAGATGGTATTAATGCATTTCGCTATGTTGCCGTTGAGAATGGTCCCCATTGGCCTCCGGTAATGATGGCGAAGCTAATGTGGGATTTCTTCAAGCAATTCCGGCGTGACAGCCTCACCGGTAAAATTGTAGAGGAAGAATATAAAGGCTGATACATAGCAAAGAGAACGGAGGAGTTATTTGGGAGGCTATGTTTTTAAACATATAATTCTTTGATAGACGAGAAGTAGATAGGGAATGTAGGTGTATGGTTGGGCAATAATAGATACTATGTTTGTATTCGGAGAGACAAATGAGAAGGTAATCAATTGTATGGTGGCATTGCCAAAGAAATTTCATTGGAAGAATATTAATCTTGTCGGAAAGTGGGTAAATCGGAATACACTATACCTGTCAGATAACAGCGGTTCTTTAAATTTTACGGCCGGCAGTGCCGGAATCAGTTTTGTCGTAGAGAGAATTGGTGATGATAAAATATTGATCCCGTCAAAATATGAAAATTCAACTGTTTTCATAAAGGGATGCATCACAACAATCGAATTGGTTTTTATAAACGAATGCAAGTAAAAGAAGAAACGAATATGTTGTAATATAATGGCGGAAAGGGGAAGTGTATTCAAGCATTAAATCATACACAGGATAAATCATGAGTATAGTTAAATATTTTAAAAGGAATGCGAATACAGTAAAATTCAGAGCAACAGATGGGAAAAGAAAAGATGTCTGTCTGTTAGCGAAGGGGGAAAAGCTTCATAGTATTCAAACCAAGTTAATTCTTGTTTTTCTGGTACCGGTGCTTCTGATCATCGCATTGGGTATACTATCCTACTCAAAATCCTCAAAGGGATTGATTGAAAGCTATGAAAGCTCAACACTCTCCACAATGAATTACATGGTCAAATATCTCAATTTCGGATTGAAAACTATTTCAGAGAAGGCTGATACCATCAGTAATAATGATGTGCTGGTCAATTACTACAATGGTTTATACAAAAGAGATGCAATGAGGAGGCGGAACGACAGCAGATAAGTTGATCTATGGTGAGTTTACAAGCAAAGGAGAAGGTGCATTGCTTAAAGCTGATGAAGACGGGAGGGTGTGGTTAGGAATGCACCCTTATCTGGATTCAACTATAGGAATTAAGGCTTCTGTTTATTCGCTGAACTATATCAAATATCTTTATGATTTTATCGGACAGCCGATGGGGTGTATTGTCCTTGATGTTTCGTATGACTATATTCGGAATAACATATCAGACAGCGGTTTTCCTGATGGAAGCGCCGTGGCGTTTATCACAGGGGACGGCAGAGAAATATGCGCAGGTGAGATCCCTGTTGATTTCAAATTCTCAGATCAGAACTATTATCGGAATGCAGTTACAGGTGAAGCTGCCAATGGCAGTGAATATGTCAAGCTAGATGGTAAAAGATATCTGTTTGTCTATTTAAAGCTTGAGGAAAGCGGCAGCATTCTTTGCTGCGTCTTACCGGAGAGTATTATAATAAAAAAAGCACTTGAAGTTAGAAATATTACTGTTGGCACGGTTGTAAGCGCAAGCATTATAGCTATTGTCCTTGGACTTCTTATCGCTTACGGCTTCAGTAAGACCATACAAAATATCATCAGAATACATTCATCCGGTAGAAAGAGGTGATCTGACCGTTTTAACCTGTATCAAAAGACGGGATGAATTCAGAATTCTAGGTGAAAGCATCAATGATGTGATTACTAATATTCAGAAGCTGATCAGAAAGATGACCGGTACCAGTGATACGGTATTGGCATCAGCTGCGATTGTAGCTGAGAGCTCTATGATGCTGGTGAGTACCACAAAAAGCATATCGGCTGCGGTTGTTGATATTGAAAAAGGCGCCACAGGCAGGAGAGTACGGGAGGGGCTTTGCGGTTGTGGCTGAGGAGATCCGCAAGCTGGCGGAATTACTTTCTGCTCGAGAGTGTAAATTATTTTGTGTAAACCCCTTTGATTGATGTAAAATATCAGGGTTTCTAAACAATAATGAGATTAACTGTATATTTACACATGATTAGGAAGCTATCATTGATATTCCATTAATAACGCCGCTATCAATGAAGTATTATAATAAGGCTTCACATAAAGAAAATGAAACTTATTACAGGGCGTTGGATATAAGACTGTGTTTGGAGAAGATATGTGATGAAATGATCCTTGAACTTGTATCTTCTGAAGCTAAGGAAAATTGGAGTAAGTATAAGCTACATAAAAAATTAGAAGCTGCCAAATCATTTTTGATTTCCATTATGTTTAAACTAAGAACATTGGCTTTACCAGACTGATCAATATCTCTGATTAAACTCCGAAATCTTTTTTCCACTGTGAATACAAGAAAGACATATTTTCCTACAAAGGGAAGTTATGTCTTTCTTTATCATAGAAGATCATGGTATACTAGTTTTATAGTATATACTAAAATAAAAATGTAGAGTATTTGTTAATTATGGAGAATGGATAGATATGATTTGTGTAACTCCGAATTTTCACTTTCCAGGAAATTGTAAACAGACAGTAGAATTATATAAAAAAGCTTTTGGGGCAGAAATCAAAATACTATTGTGTGACTCGGATGTAAATCCAGAAGATTGGAAATCTGATGATTGTGATAATAGTTTTGTTTACCATGCAGAAATAATAATTGGAAACCAACGTATTATGATGACTGACGATACCAGTAATGCTGCGCCAAAAGGCAATACGGTATCTTTGGTGCTGACTTTTGAAACAGCTGATGAGGTTAAAGCAGCATACGAAATAGTGTCAAGAGGATGTAAAATTATCTATCCAATGCAGAGCACATCGTATAGTTCATGCTTTGTTTCTTTGATTGATAAGTTTGGTATAAGGTGGGAATTGATGACAGAACAAATCGAAAAATAACGACTATCTTTAGTATGTGAATAGGGAGATTACTACTATGAGCAAGCTTCTAAATATGAGGGGAATTGAAATTCCAAAATTTCGCGCAGTTTCATAAGGTTTAAAAACATTTGAGGAACTCTTTGGCAAAGATGGTTTTGGTGAGTGGCTAGAGGCTCACAGTCATTGTTTAAAAGAGCATATTTATGAGCCTACAAGCTTTTTATGGCATGAGGGTGATAAAGAAACATGGGGATGTGGCCAAAATGTTTTGATATCGGCAATCAAAGACGAGGTAAAGGAATCGGATGTTGCCCCATACGAAATAATTGAATTTCCGGGAGGTATGTTCCTGGTTGCTACAGGGGATGAGAACAACAGTGATGACTTAAATGAAACTGTTAACTGTATGATGAGCTGGATAGATAACAGTGATATTTTTGAGTATGGTGATTATCCCAAAAGTGGAATGTGTAATATGCCCAACCCTGATGGTGCTTTTGACAAGGCTCTTGGTATAGCGCAACAGCAAATTTACTTACCGCTAAAGAATCGTGCAAAACAAGTATAATACGGTGTTTATAAATTTAGAAGTTACCTGGATATCCTTTTAATAAAGAATCTGCTGTAGGAGCTGATTATGAAAGTATTAGTAAGTGCATGCGCCATAGGTTGTAATTGTAAATATAATGGGAAAAACAATCGCAATGAATCTGTGATTGAATATCTGATTTCATTAGTTGACACAACTGGTTTTGACACAACCAGTAATATAGGAGGAAACTATGATTTATCTGGACTATAACGCAACAACACCGATTGATAAGAACGTATACAAAGCCATGCTGCCCTATTTGGAGTCACAGTTTGGAAACCCTTCTAACAGCTATGGGCTGGGACAATCTGCAAAGCACGGAGTGGAAAATGCACGCAGGCAGCTTGCAAACCTGATTGGTGCCAAGGCAGGCGAGATTTTATTTACAGGCTGTGGGAGCGAGTCAAACAACATGGTTGTAAAAGGTGTCGCTTATACCTACAGAAAAAAAGGAAGACATATTATTACTTCCTGTATTGAGCATCCTGCAATTTTAGCGCCGCTTTTGTTTTTAGAGAAGAATGGATATGAGG
This sequence comes from Mobilitalea sp., assembly GCA_029974875.1. The sequence continues at coordinate 17,418 of JARKQP010000065.1, read as the reverse complement.
TCACTTTTCTTCCTGTAAATCAAAAAGGCTCAGTAAATCCTGACGATTTACGCAAGGCCATCCGCCAGGACACTATCCTGGTAACGGTTATGCATTCTAACAACGAGGTAGGAACGCTCCAGCCCATTCAAGAGCTGGGAGAAATATGTAGAGGAAAAGATGTCTTATTCCACACCGATGCTTCCCAATCCCTTGGCAAGGTAGAGATTGACGTTTCCAGGCTGCCAGTGGACTTCCTGACGGTTGCCGGACATAAGCTCTATGCACCGAAAGGAATCGGAGCCCTGTATATCCGTGAAGGGCTGACGATTGAGCCACTTTTACATGGCGCCAGTCAGGAAAGCGGCAGGCGCGCTGGGACGGAAAATGTCCCTTATGCCGTGGCGCTGGGAGAGGCGGCAGTACAGGCAAAGGAACATCTAGTGCAGGATGATTTGTTCCAGCTCAGGGAGTATTTTTACGGCAGATTAAAAGAAACCTTCGGCGATAGAATCCACCTCAACGGTGATGAAGTAAACCGTTTGCCGAATACTCTAAATATCAGCTTTGTTGGTAGCATTGGCGGTGACATACTGGCAGCGTTACCTGAAATCTGTGCATCCACCGGCTCTGCCTGCCATTCGGGATCAAAAACGATTTCTCCGGTTTTGGCGGCAATGGGTGTTGAGGAAAGAATTGCGCTGGGCGCTATCCGTTTCAGTGTAGGCAGATATACGACAAAGCTTGAAATTGATCAGGTGATTGATCAGTTGACTGCGTACTTATTAATGCTATAGCAAAAATAGTACACCATAATTAGTCATTATAATAATTTCTGCAAAGGAATTATAAAATCGGACAAAAAAGATATATAAATTGGGAATGTAATTGGATGAATTAATGTAGTCACATTGATATTATTAAAATAGAGAATAGCAGGAACTCAGAGTTTCTAAACATTCTAAATTAAATGATAGGAGGTAAAAATTATGCCTGAATATGGTGGTAATATACTATGTGAGCAAGGCTTCAAGAATGTTATTGAGCATGACAATATCGTAGGGTTTCAGGTGAGAGTCTTCATAAGCTATTACCGGGGAGTACCATTTTGTCTGATAGGGGGCTTTGATGTGGAGGTTGACGGTATAAAGTACGGTCCTGAACTCATTTCCTTTTCTACGGATGGTATAAACTATTACGACCTTGAAGATCTTGGGACTCATTTAGACGATGTCTGGGAATATGGTACGAAAGCATATCTTCACGTTAAGAAGGAAGGTGGTCTTTCCCGCGGAAAGCACACCATTACGGTTACTGAAAGGGTGGATGTTCCTTATCTTCCGTTCACCACTGAAAATAGCCAGACAAAGCAGCTGACCCTGGTTGTCTGAGAAAAGGAGAGGAAATGATGAAAAACAATATAAAGCTTGGAGTTTCACTTTACAGCTATCAGGTAGAATACCTGCTAAAGCAGATGAGCCTGGAAGAATGCATCGAGGCTGTTGCTGACATGGGCGCTGATGGAATTGAGATAATTCCCCAGAGTATGATTCCGAACTGCTTTGATTTGTCAGACGGGTTTCTCGCCCAATGGTTTGGTTGGATGGAAAGGTATGGAACCAAGCCCGTAGCAATCGATGCTTTTTCAGAGGAAAATAAACTCTATAAAAGATTGGGTAGGCAAGCTACCTTTGAGGAAGCTGTTGCCATTCAGAAAAAATATATCGACCTTGCTTCCAAGCTGGGGTGCAGGTACATACGGGTTCAGTACAACAATATGGATTTGTACTCAGCACTTGCTCCATATGCGGCGGAAAAGAACATACACCTTGGCAAGGAAATTCATGCACCACAAGTGATAAAATGCAAAATGGTGGATGACATCATAGAGTTTGTTGAAAGAACCGGCTTGAAAAACGTCGGGTTGATTCCCGATTTCGGAATCTGGCAGTATAAGGCTCCTACCGTTGTACTGGAGATGCATATCCGTGACGGCGCTTCCCGTTCATTGGTTGAGTACGCTCAGGAACTCTGTGATAAGAAGGTACCGGCAGAGGCTATATATGAAGAGATAAAAGCAAAGGGCGGAAATTCGCAAGATTTGAGTGCGGCAAACCGTATTTGCACAAACTCTTACGATAACCCAGAGAATCTCCGCGACATCATCCCTTATATTAAAGGTATGCACGGCAAGTTCTGGGATATGGATGAAGACCTTAAGGAGTGCTGCATAGACTATGAAAACCCTCTTAAGATACTGTTGGAGTGCGGCTATGATGGTTATATAAATTCGGAGTATGAAGGTAACCGGCACATCCAGGATCTCGGGCCGGTGCGCGGAGTTGAGCAGGTCAGACGCCATCATGCGATGATACGCAATGTCATAGACAAGTACACAGCAAAATAGAGAATATACTTTAGATGAAGTGTGCATAAGCTGACTTTTATAATGCATATTGATACTTTTGTGCCCATTTTGATATCCTTTTTTTATCCGAGTTCTTCCCATTGATATATTGGCCTGAAGGCCAGTAAATCTGTGTCTTTCAGGGGCGTCCACTATGAGAAGTGGAGGCCCCTTTTTGATATGGTATTTTATTTTAAAATTCTTGTATTAATATTGAGTTTGCTGCAATATTATAGTATAATTTTAGCGTCAATACCCCCACCATTGCCGATGAAAATATGCAATGCTTTAAAATGTGATACCGGCGGATCCCGGAGATTATTCCAGGCGGGCAAAAGGATAAAGTTTAAGGGGCAGATGTTCCATATTAGAAGGGAAGATTATGAATAGAGACACCAAATACAAAATCCAAACACCAATAGATTCAATCAAATGGTGCCGCTATATTGTAAGGATCAATTATGTTTGCGTTGCACTGATTACCTTCGCACATGTCGTTTGGTACACTGCGGCAAGAGATTATCTTGTTACTCCTCCCGATATTTATTTGAAATACTTTATCATTGCGCCCACAATAGGTCTTTCTGTTCTGGTTTTTTTAGCTGACCTATTAGTTCGCTCTGCGCGGGTTCCGATTCAGGCAAAGGAGTATTTGTGCAGCTTTATTCTTGTAATCGGTTCCTTCTACCTCATTATTACCCATAATATTGCAGTCGTTTTAATGTGTACTTTCATGCTTTCCATATTTATTTCCGCAGTTTTTTCAAAAGTGAGCATAACCCGCTGGGTTTTCTTTGCGAGCATGCTTTCAGTTACGTTGTTTGGTATTAAAATGTATGTCACCGGGAAGATGGATAGCCGTATGATTATGCAGATATTCATTACCTGCTTAATGTTCGTCGGCTCATATTTAATGGCAGAAATTCTGATAAAGCACTATCACGATAATCTCGCGGCAATTATCAGTTCCCACGAAGAAGCAGCTAAAAATGAGCTTGCTTTTTTGCAGGCGCAGATCAAGCCTCATTTTTTATATAACGCAATCAATACGATGGTATCGTTTTGCCACACGGACAGCGAAAGGGCAGCGGTTCTGATTGTCAATTTCAGCAAGTATTTAAGGCTTGTTTTTGACATCGACCGTGAATCGATGATGGTGCCTTTAGAGAGGGAAATTGAATTGATTAAGGCCTACGTTGAAATAGAAAAAGCCCGTTTCGACGAGCTGGTCAATATTGAATATAATATTAAACAGGAGCTTTTAACCCTGGAGGTGCCTTCGCTTTGCATTCAGCCGTTGGTGGAAAATGCGATAAAGCATGGGCTGTGCAAAAAATACAATGGCGGGACTGTCCTTATATCAGCGGAAAGAGACGGGGGATCTATTATCATAAAGGTCAGCGACACAGGGATAGGAATACCCAAGGAACGGCTCGATAAATTAAAGAATATCGAATCGTCAAGCGGGGGAGTCGGCTTTTTTAATGTAAGCAGACGCATCGAAGGTTGGAAAGGCTCACAGCTTGATATTCAGAGCATAGAAGGTGAAGGAACTACTGTAACAATAACAATACTAGACTCTGTCGCATAAGGAGGTACCTCAATATATGTTTAACGCAATTATTGTTGACGACGAAAAGCCCGCGCTTGACATTCTTAGGCTTTTACTCGAAAAAACCGGTCAGATACGTGTTGTGGGATCCTTCAGGAGCGCGGCGGACGCCCTTGCCGAAATGCAAAGCCTGAAGCCTGATGTCGCCTTTCTCGATATAGAAATGTCCGATATATCCGGACTGGAGCTTGCTGAAAAAATCATAGCTACAGGCAGCGATATTGAGATCATATTCGTTACCGCTTATGATAAATATGCCTTTGAAGCTTTTCGGGTAAACGCAATTGATTACATACTCAAACCCTTTTCTTCAGAGGATATTGCACAGGCTATAACAAGGTTAAAAAAAGTAAGGCCGCTGCCGGCTGTTTCTCAAATGCCTGCGGATAAAGGCCGCATAGATTGCTTTGGGAAATTATCGCTATACGCAGCAGGCTGCAGGGAAGCTGTCAAATGGCGCACCTCAAAAGCAGAGGAGCTTTTTGCTTATATGCTGCAGAATTTGAACAGCAAGGTTGCAAAGTGGAAAATCACACAGATTCTTTGGCCTGAATGTGAAACAGAAAGACAACTTAATACGTATTTATATACGACGGTCTATAAACTGAAAAAAACACTATTATCGGCAAATATCAAATTTGATTTTACTTTTATAAACGGCAGCTACATAATGGAGCTACCGGACGTATACATCGATACCGCTGAGTTTGAAGCAATTACAAATTCCGATATTACATTGTCAGCAGTATCTGTTGAAAGATACAAAAAAGCGCTTAGCTTATACAAAGGGAATTACCTGGAAGACAATGGATATCTCTGGTCCCAAAGTAAAGCTGAAGAATATTTAAAAAGGTATTGCCGTTTAGTTTCTGAGTTTGCCAAATACTATGCAGCCAGAGCAGATTATGCAAGCGCTGAAAAAATCCTTCGGGAAGCCCTGAGAAAAGCTCCCCTTGACGACGATTTAAACGAAATGTTGCTGAAGCTGTTTTTTATGGGAAGAGATAAGGCGTCATTGGTTATGCACTATAAAAAAATTAAAGAACAATATGAGTCTGAGCTTGGGATCGCGCCAAATGCGAATATGCAGGATTTGTTCAACAGAACATTTGAATTGTAATAATTTCGATTGGATTCTTTGTAATCCTATATTATATAGCGGTGGAAGATTAAGGAAGCCCCCCCTCCCGGCTCAAAAAGTTTTTTACACTATTACTAAAAAACCCGTTCAAAACTTATGTTTGATATGCTCCCATTAAGGATATTGACTTGACAGGGAGCATATCAGTTTTGGACGGGTTTGCTATTTTTGCAAAAAAGTCTTGACAGGAGAGATAGCACGGATTATTATTGAATTAATATTTAATCAAAGGAAGTGTAAATATGCCACGTTCTAAAGAAGCGTTTGACGCAATGCGGGAAAACACGCGACAAAAAATTGATGCCGCCGCATTGTCGTTATTTGCCCGCAAAGGACTGTCGGTCAAGGTGGCAGAAATCGCCGAAGCGGCAGGGGTTAGCCAAGGCCTTATGTACAGCCACTACCAGTCTAAGGATGCGCTTATTGCTGAGCTTGTGAGGCAAGCTACGGAAATTTCGAGCCGGAGCGTTGTTGGGATTGCCTCAGATATGGGTGCCATACCAGAGAAGATCAGGCAGATCTCGGGCATGATGTGCGGGCTGTTTTTGGATGTGCCGGTCGCGATTGATTACTTCATGTTTATGGTACAGGTTGGAACCAGCGGTTTCTCGCTGCCGGAGGATCTATCTTATGGAAGGGAGCATCCTAATCCTGTCGAAACCCTTGCCCAAATCATTGTGCAGGGGCAAGCCGAAGGCTCGGTTGTACCCGGCGACCCTGTGCAGCTTTCCATGATCTATTGGGCGGCCATCCAAGGCTTATGCTGTTATGCCATCACGGGGATGCCCGTGAAGCCCCACCCGGAAGCATTGGACAGGATATTATTGAAGGAGGATTATTTATGAGCAAGCAGGTTCTTATTATCGGTGCGGGCGTGGCAGGGTTGACCGCCGGTATTTACGCGAGGCGCAGCGGATTTGACGTTACAATTTTGGAACAGCATACTATACCTGGCGGCATGTGTACGAGCTGGCGGCGGAAAGGATATTTATTTGAGGGAGCAATGCACTGGATGACCGGCTCCTCCCCGGAAACGGCGCTTCATGAGCTCTGGCGGGAGGTCGGAGCACTCGCAGACGGTGTGAAGGTACGGTATGATGAACCGTTCAGAAGCGTGGAGCATGATGGTAGCACCGTGTATTTATACCGTGACCTCATGAAATTGCAAGCGCATTTTAATGAGGTGTCCCCCGGGGATGCGGCGGCGACTGGGCGGCTTGTGTCGGATGTGCGGGCATTCACCAAAATAAAAATGCCGGTTATGGATATCAAAGGCGTGAAAGTCGCCAATCCACGCAAAATGTCCGCCGGCGAGGCGCTAAAAATGCTCCCGGCGTTGCCTAAGATGAAAAAAATCGGAACGCTTTCATTGCCGGAATACATCGATCAATTTAAGCACCCGGCGCTTCGTCTGTTGCTTACGGGCGTTGTTGGGGAGGAATATGGCGCGATCAGTTTGCTGTTCACCCTGGCCACTCTTGCAGCCGGTGATGGCGGTTATCCCGAAGGCGGTTCACTTGCCATGACACAGCGCATGGCGAACACCTTTACAGGCTTGGGCGGCAGGATCCTATATGGAACAAAGGCGGATAAAGTGGCCATACGTGACGGAGCCATCCTAGGCGTATCTGTCAATGGGGATATACTGCCAGCAGAAGCTGTTATCATCACGCAGGAAACGCTCGCCGCTGCGGAGCAATTATTCGACACGCCGCCACGGGATGAATGGCTTGCCCAGCTAAAGAGGGACACCAAGCCCGCCGCCTGCTGCTTTGTCTGTGTAGGAATTAAGCTGGCTTTGGGCGAAACCCCTACGTTTACCCTTCCCGAACCGATTCATTGCGGCGGACTTTCCTATTCGGTATTGGGCTTTAATAATTATGCGGAGTTTCCCGGTTATGCACCCGAGGGTGGCACCGCGCTGACGGTCTTCTTCGGCGGCGACAGCTACGACTATTGGAAGAAAGCCCGGGAGGAAGGGCGGTATGAAGCCGAAAAACAGGCCGTAGCCGAGCAGGTTGTCCACGCTCTATGTCAAAGGTATCCGCAGGCGGAAGGGAAAATTGAGGTTGTAGACGTTGCGACGCCGCTGACCTATGAGCGATACACCGGCGCGTCAAAAGGCTCATGGATGTCGGTCATGGGTAAGGGAGCGGTAAATATGAAATCCTGTCCTTGTATGCTGGAAGATATGAAGGGCGTGTATTTTGCCGGGCACCGCACCATGCAGCCTGGCGGTCTGCCCGTGGCCCTGGTGTCGGGGCGCAACGCTGCGCAGATGGTCTGCCGGCAGTTTGATGTGGTGTTCAGATAATTAAAAGTTCATTTCAATTCCACAGACCAAAGGGAATTCGGGGAAGGGGGTCTTTATGGACAAAAAGGAAGTAACAACGAAAGAAAACTTAATTGATGTTTTAAATTTATTAGAGGACTTAAATGTGATATATTGGGTTGATGGGGGATGGGGAGTTGATATTCTAACCGGAAAACAAAACCGGGATCACAGAGATATCGACATCGATTTTGACAGTAAATTTGAAGAAGCTTTATTAGAAGCACTAAAAAATAAAGGATATAAAATCACAACTGATTGGAGTCCTTCACGCATTGAACTACACCACCCGGAACTAGGTTATTTAGATATACATCCTTTATTAATCAATGAAGACGGAAGTGCTAAGCAGGCTGATCCTTTGGGCGGTTGGTATTATTTTGAAGCAAATTGGTTTTCTTGTTCGTTATTTGAGGGTAGGGTTATACCATGTATTTCCGCTGAAGCTCAAAAAATATTCCACAATGGATATGAATTGAGGGAAGTTGACATTATTGATATTAAAAACCTGGAAGCCCTTTTTCGTGAATAATATTTATAAGTAAAGTTTTTTTGCCCTGCCAAGACAACGGCAGGGTATTTTTTTATACTTTCTATTCTTTTTCGTCTACATATAAAATCACCCCTAAAATCACCCTTGTCTTCATCTGCCAATCACCCCGGGGATGATTACGGCAGGTAGTTTTTTCCATATAATAAAAACTGCAGATTCATTGAGCCATAGTCTATATGTCTCCAAGTAAATCCAAATGTTTCAAGTGCTTGCATTCACACAAGAAAGGGGTGATATGCGGTAAAAAAGGGCAAGCACTGATGTATACGGAGGAAAGACATGACCGTTAAAGCTATCGAGGCTGGCCATGAATGATGAAATCAAGTGGTATTATCAAAACTTTGAAGAAAAGAGGGATTCCTATGTTAAAACAGCCATTACGTAAAGTGCTGTCTTTTTTGCTCGCGCTGGCCATGCTTCTGACGGCTCCGATGGGCATAGTGCAGGCATATGCGCAGGAGGAACAACCGATGTTGCCAGGTATACAAGGGGAAGCATCCCTTGGCACGAGTGAAGAAATAAAGCTGGGTGAGGCGATGGACAATGATGCTCCGGTTCTGGACGCGGATACTCCGGCTTTGGATGTGGATGCTCCGGTTCTAGATGCGGATGCCCCGGCTTTGGATGCCAATTCTTCGGCTCTAGATGCCAATTCTTCGGCTCTGGATGCCGATCCTCCGGTAGACACCACTCCGCCAGAATTTACGGCAGGGTATCCGCTGTACAATTTGCAGCAGGCGGGTTCCCGTATGCTGGGGATTGTCATCAGTGCGCAGGAGGAGGCATATCACTACATTGTCGTGCTGCCTGATGACGCAGCTGCACCCAACAAGTCGCAGGTGGTTGCCGGAACGGACGGCGATAACCAACCGGCGCTCAAAACGCAGAACAGTGGGAGCTATAAATACGCTTCCATTCAAACAAGCACATTCGTGCCGAAGCACAGTACTCCTTACGATGTGTATGTAGTGCTGAAGGACGATGCGGGAAATCTGTCAGAGCCTGCCAAGATGGATGCTACATCCCCCATTGCGGCCAATCTGATTATAGGCGATGGTTTGCACTGGTACAAAGACGACCCTGGCAGTAAGCAGGTGAGGGTGGCCATATATCTGCAAAATATCGAAAGTGGCAGAAAGGGCAAGGTGTACTGGGTTCTGCTGCAAAATGGAGCGGCTCCGCCCAGTATTGAGCAGATCGCCGCAGGCACCGACGGCGACGGCAATGCTGCCGTTGGCGAAGGAAGCCCGGAATTTGACCCCTTGGAGGGGGAGGGGCATTTTACGGTAACCGGCGCTGCCGGAAATACACTTTACGACCTGTACCTCGTGGTGGGCCATACCTACTTTGCCAATCCACTGGCCGAATGCACCGATGTTCAGATGCTGCAAGTCACTACCCCGGAGGATGTCGTGGGGGAAAAGGTCTGTGCCATCGGAAGCACGGAGTATGAAACCCTTAATGCAGCTTTGGATGAGGTCACCAACGGATCGGCTGCAACCATCAGGCTGCTGAAAAGCATCAACAGTGTTCAAGGGATTGAAATCGCAAACAAAAATATTACCTTTGATCTGGGTGGTTTTGACATCAACATCAACACCACCACCAGCGAGGGCCTTAAGGTTACCGATGGAACCGTAACACTTGTTGGAAACGGCTTGTTCAATGTCACCGGCAAGAACTATGGCGTATGGGCAAGCGGCAGCACCGTTACCGTCACCAACGCAAGCGCAAACGATACCAACACCACCATGACCTCCACCGGCATGGGAGTATATGCTATAGGCAGCTCAAAAGTGACGGTGCGGCAGAACGCCTTCGGTGCGGCTCATGGCGTAAAGGCGGATAACCTCGGCACGGAGGTTACTGTAGAGGGAAATGTCTCAAACAGTGGGTCAATCAAGGGTGCTGTGTACAGCTTAGGCCAGGCCAGGGTGACGGTCAAGGGCAACGCGACTGCCACCGTCGGCTATGGCGTACACGCTTATGGCGGCGGCATCATCACAGTGGAGAAGGATGTAAGCGGCAGCCATATCGGAGCCTATGCGGAAGATGCCGATGCTAAAATCACCGTCAAGGGAAACCTAATCTCCGCCAATAACGGAGCGGTTATTGGCAATACCCTCGGCAGCGGCAGCATTACCGTAGATGGCGAAATCAAGGGCTACGGAGCAAATCCCGTCCCCGCCGTCGCCTACGTGACCATCAACGGCACGCAGCTGGCAAAGGCAGCCGGTGTGTCCGATCCATCTAAGCCGGGTTACTTTAAATACAGCGCCAGCGGCAAGCCGGGTACGGTTTGGGTAAAGGATCCGGCTGCATTGGTCCCTGGGGGACCTACCGGTATTGCTGTGTGGCATAACCGGTCGCCCCTGCCGACCTCCAATATCATCAACCGCGTCCGTTATCTGGATGGGGAATATATAGCGGTTGGCGAGAAGGGTACCCTGCTGACCTCGTCTAATGGTGAGAGCTGGCATAAGACCATCATCGGCGAGGGGCTTGACCGGTTGGGCGGCATCGCCTACAGCAGTGCCAACGGCAAATATGTGGCTGTGGGACATGTGGATTACATCGCCGGGCGTATCTTCACCTTTGATAATGGCACGGGCTGGCACGAAACGGCGGCATCGCCAAGCCATGCCTTCCACGATGTGGCCTATGGGGGCGGCAAGTTTGTCGCTGTGGGCGAAGCAGGGAAAGTGCTGACCTCCACCGATGGAGAAAACTGGACGGCACACGCTGTAACTTATCCCAACGGCAAAAAAACCACGCTGCTGTCTATCACCTATGCGGCGGATAAGGGACTGTTTGTAGCCTCCGGAATGGGGTCAGCTACGGATCAGCATAAGGGTGGCATCATGACCTCCCCGGACGGTATCAATTGGACCGTCGCCTATTCCGACAATATGTTTACCCTGTGGGATATCACCTATGGCAATGGCAAGTCTGTGGCTGTGGGCAGCACCAATAACGGAGGCTGCCGCATTATTACCTCCACCGATTGCGTGACCTGGGCTGAGTCCAAACAACTTGCTTCTTACCCATCCCTTTATGCGGTGGAGTGGGACGGTACCCGCTTTATTGCGGCGGGCACCCTCGAAAGCAAGGGCTACACCGCAGTTTCGACCGATGGAGTAAATTGGAGCAGTAATACGCTGCAAAGCGGCACATCCCCCTTCCGTACGCTCACACACGGCGCGGGCCGATTGGTGACCATGGGTGGCTACGGCGATATCTATACCTCGGATGATGCAGGCACAGTCTGGAATCGCCGTACCCTTGGCATTACCAAAAATCTCAATGACGTTGCCTATAACGGCAGCTGGCTCTATGTGGCGGTGGGCGATAATGGAACCATTCAAACCTCCCCCAACGGAACCGACTGGACCGCGCAGGACTCCAAGACCACCGATGCCCTGAACAAGGTGGATTATCTGAATCATCTATTCGTTGCCGTGGGCAAGAATGGAACCATCCTCACCTCATTAGACGGTGTGGTTTGGACAAAGCAAAGCTCTGGAACGGATAAAGAACTAAAGGGTATTGCCTATGGTGATGGCTGGTATGTGGCCGTCGGCGGAGACATTAAATACGACTCCAGCCCGGTGGCGCTGTATTCAACGGACGGTACGAGCTGGAACAGTGTGACTACCGGCTTCATTGGCCGCCCATTTGTCGCGGTGGCTTACGGAGACGGTGTATTCCTGGCTATGATGAGCCTCGGCCAGGCTTACAAATTCCAGAAGGATACAGATACCGGTGAGTTTGTTGTGACCCGGGTTGTGGATCTGCCCGGCAGCGGCAACTACCCCAATGATATCATCTACGCCGATGACCGTTTTGTAGTGGCAGGCGGCTATGGTGAGATAGGATTTACCTTAACCAAGGGAGCAAGCTGGAACTATATTGGGACGAAGCCGGACGGCTCTTTCCACAGCGTCGCCTACGGCGGAGGCAATCTGGTGACGGTGGGCGAATTGGGGATGATCAAGGCTTCTGCCGATGGCGGCACAACCTGGCTTTTGCAGCCCTCCGGCCTTACTCTGAACCACTATGATTCCAGCAACTATATCCGGCTCAAGGGAGTTACCGCCGGTAATAACTGCTTTGTGGCGGTGGGCGAAAACGGCCTCGTTCTCCAGTCGGAAAGCTTTACCGTTTCCGCGGATGAGGCTGCCCATGATGTGGATGTGGCTGCCAGAAGGCTATATTTTGGACATTTCCAAGGATCCGGCAGCAACAGCTCCAGCGGAATTGTCTCGAATATGAACCTCTTCACCACCTGGGATGAGGGAACCACTGTCAGCTGGGCCAGCAGCAAACCCCAGTACGTTGCAACAGATGGCACGGTGATCCGCCCGGCCTGGACAGAGGGCGATCAGGCGGTTCAGCTCACCGCCACCATCCAGAAAGGCTCAGCAGCGGTAAAAAAAGCTTTTGTGGTGGTAGTCATAATGGCGGAGGATACCGACATCAATTCTGTGAATTCGGCGATGGCAGCTCTTGATTTCAATACGATTCGGGGCAATAATATCGAGGCGGAGAGCATCAATTCTAACCTGATCCTGCCCACCACCGGTGCAAACGGTACGGCTATCAGCTGGGCCATCAGCGATCCGGCTACTATTGCAAGCAACGGCACGGTAACCCGTCCGGCAGAGGGGGAGGCAGATGTAGATGTTGTGCTCATCGCAACCATCAGCAAGGGCACAGCCAGCCTGACCAAGCAGTTCACAGTCAGGGTTAAGGCTTTGTCCGCAGTCCCCGTGCCTTCCCACTCTGTAACGGTAAACGGCAGTTATGCGGGAATCACAGGTGCTGGCAGCTATAAACAAGGTGCGGCTGTCACTATCCATGCAGGCAGCCGAAGCAGTTATAGCTTTGCGGGCTGGACGTCCTCTGACGGTGTAGCCTTTGTAAATGCAAGCAGCACGACGACTAGCTTTACCATGCCTGACAAAGATGTGGTGGTTACAGCCAATTGGAATTATAACGGCAGCACATCTCCTGGCGGCGGTCCGGGTTCTCCTGGCGGTTCGGATTCCGGCGGCTATGCGCCTTTTGCACCAGGTATCACCACGGATAAAAAGCCGGATATGCCCACAACCGCAAAAGTTAGCGTTTCCGCTACGGTGAAGGAAGGCGTTTTCTCGGCAAATATCACCGAGCAGATGGTGAAGGATGCTATCAAGGCGGCACAGGATGCAGCGAAGAAGTCCGGCAAGGAAATAGACGGCATTGTTGTGGAGTTTGGCATCACAAACAGCGGTGGCTATACCAGCCTGAACGCTACGGTTGATGCAGGGGCTATTGACCGCCTGAAAGAGGCCGGAGTGAAGTTTATCAAAATCGGCTCAGCTGTACTTGATGTCACCCTTGACATAGGGGCGATTGCCGAAATTGACAGACAGTCATCCGGAACAGTTGGGATTTCGGCAAAGCTGCAGACCGGGCTGTCCAAGGCGGCAAAGGCACTGATTGGCTCCCGTCCCGTGTTTGATATTACCGTAAGCTATCAGAAGCACGACAAAACAGGGTATATTACCACCTTCGGCAAGGGTACGGTCACGCTGGGCATCGCCTACAAAGCTGCAGCCAAAGAAAAAACCGGCAATCTCTACGCCGTATATGTGGGTAAGGATGGAAAGCCACAGCTTCTGGCCAATTCCAGCTACAATAATGGCAGACTGATTTTTGGCAGGAAAAGCCTGTCAACCTATGGGGTAGGCTACAAAGCTCCTGCTCCGGCGTTTGGCGACACAGCGGATCACTGGGCGAAGGACAACATTGATTTTGCTGCCAGCCGTGATCTTATCAGTGGCACTGGCATAACCACCTTTGCTCCCGATATCGCTATCACCCGTGCGGAATTCCTGATGGCACTGGGTAAATTGTCAGGTGCAGACATGAGCAGCTACAAGACCTCCAGCTTCACGGATGTTAAGAGCAGCGATCCCGCTATGCAATATATTGAGTGGGCTATTAAAAACAAAATCGTATCCGATTATGGCAACAAGAAATTTGGACCAAAGGACTCAATCACCCGTGAGCAGATGGCTGTGATGATGGTCAACTACGCAAAGACTACCGGATATAAACTGCCAGTGTCCAGGCAGGCCGTCACCTTTTCCGATAACACAAAAATCAGCACATGGGCGAAGGACGCTGTAAAAGCAGTCCAGCAAACTGGCATTATTAACGGTAAAACTAATAACCTGTTCGATCCACAGGGCAACGCAACCCGCGCGGAAGCATCAACGGTCCTGCACCGGTTTGTGGAACTTGTCATCGGGGAGGGCACAGCACGCGGCTGGGTACAAAATGACAGCGGCCAGTGGCAGTATATTGATTTAAATGGTAAAGCCTCCACCGGCTGGTCCACTATAGAAAATACCAGGTATTACTTCGCCTCTGACGGTACCATGGTATCCGGCAAGTGGCTGGAGATTGATGGCAAATGGTATTATTTCTATACCGATGGTAAACTGGCGGTCAGCACCAAAGTTGATGGCTATGAGGTGGACGAAAAAGGTGTGAGAAGCACCCGGTAAGCTTATATATAAGCTCAGCGTATCAAAACCAAAAAAGACATAACCTTCACAAAAGGGAAGTTATGTCTTTTTTACGTGGGAAAGTATGTTATTCCTGATTCAAAATACATCATACAGATAAACAGGATTTTATAGCACGGTTTAGGTTTCAGATTACTTCTATAATGCAGGAGAGTGGCATTTAGATGACGTGATTATATTGCCATGTCTTATTGCTTTGACAGTATGGCCTGCCGTAATTCCCTTATCTTCTGCGAGATTGCTTCTATGACCTGTATGTACTCATTATCACATTTCCCTGTTGGATCATCCAGCCCCCAATCCTCCCTATGCTTACACGGAAGATAAGGACATTCTACGTTACAGCCCATTGTTATTACAATATCAACAGGCGGGAGCTCTGCCAATAATTTTGACCGTTGTGTCAGCTCCATATCGATGCCGTATAGCTCTTTCATTAACCTTACAGCGTCGGGATTGATTTTGTCCTTTACCTCTGTTCCTGCACTGTAGCTCTCGAATACATCACCCGCAAAGTGCTTTCCAAGAGCTTCTGCAATTTGACTGCGGCAGGAGTTATGAACACATATAAAAGCAACTCTCGTCATGGTTTCCATAATTCCCCTCCTTATGAGACACGAAGTTTTCGCATTTTAGTTCTTCTGAGCTCCAACCAATTACGGCAAAATTAAGAAAATCTATCTTGCAAACCAACCCCTTGTACGATTAACAATAGTTACAAGCAGGAGCATGACGGGAACCTCGGTCAGTACTCCAACCGTGCAGACAAGCACAACGGGCGAAGTCGGTCCATATAGCGCAATCGCAACAGCTACAGACAGCTCGAAGAAATCAGACGCACCTATCAAGGCGGCAGGGGCGGCGATATTATGCGGCTGCTTGAATACTCTGCACATGATCTATGCAAAGGCAGCGGTAATCACATGCTGCAAAATTAACGGTACGGCAATAAGCAAAACATGAAGCGGACTGCCCAAAATGGCGTCACCTTGAAATGTAAATATGATAATGAGCGTTAAAAGCAAGCCTATTGTGGTAATGCCGTCAAATTTAGATACAAATTTTTCGTTGAAGTATTCCAAACCGCGCCTTTTTATCATGATAATTCTTGTCAGCGTACCAGCCACAAGGGGAATGACTACAAACAGGACAATGGAAAGTGCCAGAGTGTCCCACGGCACAAACATATTGTTTACACCAAGCAAAAAGGAAACGATAGGAACAAAAGCCACAAGGATAATCAGGTCGTTAACGGCAACCTGCACTAAGGTGTGGGCGGGGTCACCCTTTGCCAGGTTGCTCCAAACAAACACCATAGCCGTACATGGGGCGGCGCCTAAAAGAACAGCACCGGCAACATAGCTTTGCGCAAGGCCGGCAGGGATAACGTTTTTGAAAGCAATATAAAAGAAAAATGAAGCAAGCCCAAACATCAAGAACGGTTTTATAAGCCAACTCGTTCCGCTTGATATGATTAGCCCCTGCGGATTATTTCTAACATTTTTTATGGATTGGAAATCTACTTTCATCATCATGGGGTAAATCATAATCCATATCAGTATGGCAATAGGAATAGAAATTTGCGCATATTCAAATTTCCCTAAAAAAGCAGGAACACCCGGCAAATATCTGCCTATTAGAATACCGGCTGCCATACATAGAAGGACCCAGATAGTCAGGTATTTTTCAAAAAAACCCATTCCTTGTGATTTTTGCTTCTGCTCACTCACAATTACATACCCCCTTACAATTACAAATACAATCCTCTTTTTTGCTGGTTATGGTATTCAAAAATGCCTTGAAATCCTCGGCAACCCTTTCATTCAAGGAATAATGAGTCCATTTTCCCTCTTTACGTCCAACCACCAATCCGCATTCACAAAGTATTTTCATGTGGTGGGATAGGGTCGGTTGCGTGATGTTAAACTTCTCCAAGATTTTGCAGGCACATAATTCTCCGCATGAAAGCATATCCACAATCATCAGGCGGTTTACATCTGCCAATGCTTTGAAAAATCCTACATTACGGGTATAAATATTCTCCATTTTAATCACCTCACATAGATAAGTATCTATATGACATTATATGCCGGCAGATAGATAAATGTCAATGCTTTTACAAATCCGATGGAAATGTTTATGCGAAGCTGATGGAAATGTATGGTAACAGATAGCGCAATACTGCAAAAAAATTCAGCCATAAAAGCAAAACATCTTGACTTTGACGTCGTGTCGTACTGTATGATGAGGATAGGAAGGAGATAGAACTATGACACTACATCCCATATCGAAAGTATCCAAGGCATACAACGTGTCCACCCGAACGCTCCGCTACTATGAGCAATTGGGACTTTTGCAGAGCAGTAAACTTCCGGGTTACGCTTACCGTGCCTATGATGAAGATGCCCTTTCCCGCCTGAGGCAGATACTGGTGCTGCGCAAGCTGCGGATTCCACTGAAACAGATAGGCGGGATTTTGGAAACCCGGGATGCCCGCCTTGCTATCCAAATATTTGAAGAGGGCATTTCCGGTCTACAAGCTGAAAAACAGGCGCTGGAAACCATTGAAGGGATTTTACGCAATTTTGTGAGTGAGCTTGAAAGGCTGCTGCCCGCGCCGCTTTCCCTTAAGGTTTTTGAACAGGAACATGTAGTGGAGCTGGTACAGGCTCTTTCCATTAAAACACTTTCTAAAAAGGAGGAAGCGAGCATGGAAGAACTGAACCGGGCCAGTGAAATACTGGAACAACCCAAGGATATCCGCATTATATACCTGCCCCCGATGACGGTAGCGGCCTGTCAGAGTACGGGCGACAACC
>JARKQP010000054.1 GCA_029974875.1 Mobilitalea sp. | reverse complement strand
ATTCCATGACGCTTGTTAATTTAAGAGAACTGGCAAAGGAAAAAGGTCTAAAAAACATTACCGCGTTAAAGAAAGGAGACCTGATCGAGCTGCTGATAAAGGCTGACAAAGAGGACAAGCAAAAAGAATCACCTAAAGCAGGTACGGCAGGGGAAGAAACAAAAATGCAGAATTCTGGTGCAACCCAGACAGCGGAGAAAGTAACCCGGCCAGTGGAGAACACTGCCAGGCCAAGACAAAAGACGAGCCGGCAAGAGGAAAGAGGAGCGGTTCAATCGAATGCGATTCAGCCCAATATGGCCCAGTCAAACATGGCCCAGCCGAACATGGCTCAGTCAAATATGAACCAGCCGAACACGGTCCAGTCAAATATGAACCAATCGAACACGGCCCAGTCAAACACAGCCCAGCCGAACGCGGCTCAGTCCGTGCAGGGTGGTAAGCAGGTGACGGCAGCAAGTGACATGGAGCAATTGGATAGCGGGGAGACGAAGGTCGGTATTTTGGAGGTACTTCCGGACGGGTATGGATTTATCCGCTGTGATAATTATCTTCCGGGCGAAAATGACGTATATGTAT
Organism: Mobilitalea sp.; assembly: GCA_029974875.1. Next base: position 13,348 of record JARKQP010000054.1, on the reverse strand, counting down.
CGCCGGCCCAAATCCGAAGATTTAATTTAAAAACCGGAGATATTGTCGCCGGTAATACCAGAATCAGGAGCCAGAACGAAAAGTTCAGTGCCCTGCTGTTTGTAAAGTCCGTGAATGGCTTCCATCCATCGGAGGCACAAAAGCGGAAAAGATTTGAGGATCTGACGCCGGTTTTCCCGAACCAGAGAATCCATTTAGAAACCCCGGGCTCCGGAGTCTCCATGAGGATGGTGGATCTGGTGTCGCCAATTGGCAAGGGGCAGAGGGGTATGATTGTTTCCCAGCCCAAGACAGGAAAGACGACCCTGTTAAAGCAGATTGCCAAGGCGGTGACAAAGAATCATCCCGATATGAAGCTGATTATCCTGTTAATAGACGAGCGTCCCGAGGAGGTTACGGATATTAAGGAGTCCATCGAAGGAAGGAATGTGGAGGTCATCTATTCGACCTTTGATGAGCTTCCTGAAAACCACAAGAGGGTTTCGGAGATGGTAATCGAGCGGGCAAAGCGGCTGGTAGAGCATAAGCAGGATGTAATTATACTCCTTGACAGTATCACCCGCCTTGCGAGAGCCTATAACCTGACGGTACAGCCCAGCGGAAGGACACTGTCCGGCGGTCTTGACCCGGCAGCCCTCCATATGCCCAAGAAGTTCTTTGGTGCAGCCAGGAATATGCGGGAGGGAGGCAGCTTGACTATCCTTGCCACAGCCCTGGTGGATACCGGCAGCAGAATGGATGATGTCGTATTCGAGGAATTTAAGGGTACCGGCAACATGGAGCTAGTGCTCGACCGCAGCCTGTCAGAAAAGAGAATCTTCCCTGCCATCGACCTGCCAAGATCCAGCACCAGAAGAGAGGATCTCCTGCTTACACAGCCTGAGCTGGAGGCCACCTACCTGATGAGGAAGGCCTTGGGAGGAATGAAGTCAGAGGAAGCGTTGGAGCGTATTATTGATATGTTCCTGAGAACGAAGACCAATATAGAATTTATTGAGATTATCAAGAAGACCAAAATCGTCTTTTAGTATTTCATAAGCGTGTAGAAGATGAGCCATAGGAACTATTTCTATGGCTTTTCTTCTATTTTTTATCGAATTATAGGGCATTAAGATTGATTGGTGTCGAAAGAAATGTTATAATAATCCATACATTTTAATAAAATGGACATAGCCCAGCTAAGAAATATCAATGCAAATCGATAAATATCTGATATTTTTTTGGAAATAAGAAAGGGTAACTTTAATAAACCTTTTGATAATTCATTAAATGGCTGGTTTAAGGAGGGATGGGATTGAAAAATAGAACCGGTAAGGCAAAAAGGTTCTCTGCTGAGGAAATATCAGTATTTTGTGACCATATTGCGACGCTGTTGAATAGTGGTATGCCCTTATATGAAGGTATTGATATACTATACAATGAGATGGAGAATAGCCGGACGAAGGAAGTTTTCCATGAGATAGAAAAGAGCCTGCAATCCAGGATGAGCTTATCCCAGGCCGTTGGTAAGACAGGCGCCTTTCCGGAATATATGGTCCATATGGTTGGAATCGGAGAGACAGCCGGTAAATTAGAAGAGGTAATGGGTTCCCTGTCTGCCTATTATGAGAGGGAGAGCCGGGTAAAGGCCGGTATCCGGAGTGCGGTAACCTACCCGGTAGTTCTTTTTATGATAATGGCGGTCATTTTATGGGTGTTAGTTTTTCGGATTGTACCTTTGTTTGAGGCTATGTATCAGGAGCTGAATTCTGAGGTTGCCATGGCTTCTGACAGTCTGATGTCCTTCGGTGTGAAAGCAGGCGTCATAGCCGCTTTGATTGTCGGGAGCCTGGTTCTGGTTACGGTGGTTGTCTTCCTTATATACCGTACGAAGAAGGGGGAGAGGCTGATGAAAGGCATGCTGTATCGTTTTCCTGTAGCAAAGGGGATAGCAGGCCAGATTTCTATTGGAAAGCTTATTTCTTCCATGGCTTTGATGCTTCCGGCGGGTGTGGATACGAAAAGGATGCTTGATATGGCGATGGAAACCGTTGACCATCCGGGAGTGCTGGCAAGAGCGAAGGAATGCCGGGAGCTTGTGGAGAAGGGAACAGCTTTTGAGCAGGCTGTCCGACAATCGGATTTGATTACAGGAATGGATGGGAGCATCATTATGGTTGCGGCTAAAAGCGGAAATATGGATTCTTCCTTCATTAAGCTGAGCGAGCGTTATAATGACAGGATTTCTGTCCAGTTAAATAAAATAGCTACTTATGTTGAGACGGCATTGGTTATACTTTTGGCCGTATTGATCGGATTCGTGCTGCTTTCGGTCATGCTGCCGCTGATTAATATTATTTCCTCGATTGGATAACAGGGACACTAACATAAACTGAAGGTCAGGTGCTGCGATGAAGAATCTTAAGGATAGAAAAATGAAATATCTTTGGAAAGGTACCCTGATGCCGGCAGGGATATTTATGCTGTTGCTGGTCCTCTTCTTAGGAGGCGTCTTTTATCTAGGCCGCTTTAACCGGGAGCAGGAGCTGATGCTTACAAAGCAGGCCATCAGTAAGGCTGTGGTCCAATGCTATGCGATTGAGGGCATGTATCCGGCAGAGCTATCCTATCTTGAGGATAATTATTATCTAAGGATTGATTATGATAATTATTATGTCTTTTATGACTGCATCTCATCGAACCTTATGCCTGAGATAGAAGTATTTGGACGGTAAAGAGAGAAGGACAGAAGGACAGGTCATCAAAAATTGAAAGGCACGGGTGTTATTATGGATAAAGGGCAAAAAACCTGGATGGTTAATCTGGTGAGTGTTCTTCTCATCACCGGTATTTTTATCCTTGCGTCCCTCATGCTGATTAACGTTGGGATTGGGGCATATAAGAATATTGTGCTGGCGAATAATGATAATTTCCAGCTCCGTACATCGCTGTCCTATGTGGCTACTAAGGTACGGCAGACGGATACGGCCCGTTCCATGTATATGGAAGAGAAGGAAGGGATGCCTGTTTTGGTCCTGGGAGAAGACGTCCAGGGTGTCCGGTATGAAACCCTGATTTACCATTATAAAGGATATTTATGCGAGCTTTACCGGGAAGCCGGAATGGATTATGATCTTAGCTACGGTGTCCAGGCTATCGAGATAGACCAATTTGAGATGAAGCTGAAAGATGATGGTTACCTCCAGCTTACGGCCCATAATAAGGCGGGTGAAACGGAGGAATTAGTGATTTATTCCAGAACAGCGGATTGATTGGCAGAATAGGGATAGGCTGAAAGAAATGAGATTAATCAGCGGAAGGGGGAACTGGGTCCATGCCGGCACTTTCATGGAATTGTGTGCTGTATGGGGAGCCTGGGCATAATTATGGATATCGATAGAACCTCAAGGTCCTTTCGGATCGTTATGATAGAATTCATCCTAATGTTTGGTGTGTTTGCCGTAATGAGCGTTATCATTGCAAAAATGTTTCTTTCTGCTGACCATATGTCAAAGGAAGCATTGGGCTACAGCCAGGCAGTTATCCGGGCTGAGAACATAGCCGAAGGGCTCAAAGGGAGTGAGTCCTTTGAGGCCGCACTTGTGGAGCTTGGGATGGAGAAGGTGGAGGATGGAGACAGAAGTCTTTACCGCGGGTATTATGGACGGGATTGGAAGCCTGCAAAAGACCAGGGCGTGTATGAAATTACCGTTGATGTTGGAAGAACCTTTGGCAGCCTGGGGCATCTTGAGAAAGCAGAGATTGTAGCCACAAGGGCGAAAAAGCGTGCCGGTGGAGATGAAGCTGCCGGCATCCTATGCAGCTTAAGTGTTAGTAAGTTCATCTATAATTGACTTTGTTTTTAGACTACGGTTTTATAGAAAGGAAATATCTGATATGGCCAGCAAGGGAAGCATTCGGTTAAATATTGGCGGAGCATCCATCCTTGTAATACTGCTTGTGCTTTCATTAACAATATTTGCACTGCTGTCAATCCGTACCTCTTATCATGAATTGAAGCTGTCGGAAAAGACCGTTGGTAATGTGGAAGAGTATTACCTGGCGGATTCGAAAGCCGAAGAGATATTAATGCAGCTGGGTGAGCTGCTTTACCAGCTTAACTGGGAGGACACACCGGAACAATGGGAAAGCCTTTTGTCCGGGGCGGCAAAGCTGGAGGGAGTGACCGGCTTAAGCCGGAAGGAAGGTCTTATCACATATGAGGTTATTATGAATGGGACTTCTGTACTCAGGATAGAAGCAGCTCCCGAAATCAAAGATTCTGTTCCGCGTCTTTCAGTAATCAGCTGGAAAATGGTGACGGAGGAACAGGGGGATTACGATTTGGACAGCCTTGAAATCTGGGATGGCATAATTGAGGAATAGGGAGGTAGCAATGGAGCTGAAAGATATTTTATCGGATGCGGTGGACCAGCATGCATCTGACATTTTCCTGGTTGCGGGAAGACCGGTATCCTTTAAGATAAAAGGCATTATTATACAGCAGGGTGACTATCGCCTGAAACCGGAGGATTCCCTTTTACTCGTAGATGAGATGTATGCCATGTGCAGCGGCAGGGATGAAGGGTTTAGGAAAGCGGGTGATGATGATTTTGCTATCTCATTGCCCAATGTCGGAAGATTCCGCGTGAACATATATAGGCAAAGAGGCACCTGGGGTGCGGTACTGCGGGTAGTTGCCTTTCAGATGCCAATGCTGAAGGAAACTGGGATACCCCAAAGCGTTATTGAATTGGGAAAGCTGACGAAGGGCCTGGTTCTGGTAACGGGTACGGCAGGAAGCGGCAAGAGCACTACCATGACTTATATTATTGACTATATTAATAAAAATAGAAATTGCCACATATTGACCCTTGAGGATCCGATTGAATATTTACATAAGCATGGCAGCAGCATTGTCAGCCAGAGGGAGATTGGTATCGATTCACCTTCCTACAGTAAGGCGCTGCGGGCGGCTATGAGGGAATCGCCGGATGTGATTTTTATCGGGGAGATGAGGGACCATGAAACAATTGAAATTGCCATGACAGCAGCGGAGACAGGGCATCTTGTGTTTTCCACCCTGCACACCATCGGAGCAGCAAATACGATTGACCGTATTATTGATGTTTTTCCTTCGAACCAGCAGCTGCAGATCCGTTTCCAGCTTTCCATGGTGCTGAAGGCAATCGTGTCACAGCAGTTACTGCGGAGCAATGACGGCCTGATACCGGCATTTGAGATACTGGAGGCCAATAGTGCCGTCAGAACGATGATCCGTGACGGGAAAGTACATCAGATTGACTCAGTGATCCTGGCTGCTTCCCAGGATAGGATGAAATCAATGGACCAAAGCATCCTGGAGCTATATCAGGCTAAGAGGATTGATGCTGATACAGCATTAACCTATTGCATGAACGTGGAAGCCATGAAGAGGAATCTGATGATGTGATTAACATAGATACTGGAAAAGTATAATTTATACAGGAAAGGCCACGGCTGCAAATCTAAGGCATAATTGCAGACGTACAGCCTGGCACCAAGGAGGGTGAATATAATATGAAGAAAAGGGTGAAAGAAAAAATTGGGCGTATGAGGCTGGCCCGGGTCCATGCCGGAACCTTCATGGCAGCTTGTGCAGTAAAGCGCATGGACATAATCATAAGAAATGGAATTCGGGGCACAATATTCCTCCTATTTTTATCGGCGTTTTTATACCTGCCTGCAGATAAGGCCATGGCGTCGGAATTCTTTAAGGACAATGAGAACGGGGTTCTGACCGTAAGCTATAATAATACGGGTAAGGTCAAGATGAAGGTAGGCGTTACGAAGGGCGAGAAGAGCTATTACTATGATCTTAAAAAGGGGAAAAACAATATTGATATTCCCCTGACTATGGGCAACGGAACCTATTCCATACGGATCTTTAAAAATGTCACAGACAATAAGTACAGTGTCGTTGAGAGCCAGGAATTTAAGCTGGAACTGAAAAATGAGGATGATGTATATTTATATCCGAACGTAATTGTGAATTATGACCTGGATTATGCTGCGGTCATTAAGGCCGGCGAGCTGACGAAAAATTACAAGACAGAGGAAGAAAAGGTAAAAGCAGTCTATAATTATGTAGTGAAAAATTTCAACTATGATTTTGATAAGCTGGGGGATATCCAGTCAGGATATATTCCCGACATCAAGATTGTTTATAAAAACAAAAAGGGGATCTGCTATGATATCTCCGCCATAATGGCATCAATGCTGCGCAGCCAGGGAATACGTGTCAGGCTGGTAACCGGATATACACCTAATATAGCTGAATATCATGCCTGGAATATGATTTATGACAGCAAGAAAAAGAAATGGTACACGGTAGATGCCACATATGACATTGGAAAACGTGCGTCCGGTAAGAAATATAGCATGGTGAAAAAAGCGAGTGAATATACGGATATACGCCATCGGTATTAAAACCAAAATCATCTTTTGGGTATTGCATAATAGGTACACCTATGCTATAATTAACAAGCTGTTTATTAGATTGGAAATTTTCTGACCAATAGATAACGAATTGATCGTAAAGAGGTGAAATCATGAAAGAAGGAATCCATCCCAAATATCATCAGGCTAAGGTTGTTTGCAACTGCGGTAACGAATTTGTAACAGGATCCACCAAGAGCGAAATCCACACTGAAATCTGTTCCAAGTGTCATTCATTCTACACAGGACAGGTGAAGGCTGCAGCTGCTCGTGGCGCTATCGATAAGTTCAACCGTAAATATGGTTTAAACAAATAAATCGCAGAAGTGCTTGTAGGCAAGCACATTAGTGTCTGTAAGCAAACACCGGTGTGTCTGTAAACAAATATGGAATTGTTTTGTGAATAAATAATTCGGCACGCGCTTTTCTTAGCATGAAAATTGAAACATAAAAAATTGGGTTGAGGTGTACTTCCTCAGCCTATTTTTTGATATACGCCTAATAAGGCTTGAAGGACAGCTTTTTATTCAAGCTTGATGGATAAAGGATTTTTATCGCATATTTAACGAATGATAATAACAGCCAACAAATGCTTAAATATAGAAACAAAGTACCAGGCCATAATAATGGCCGAATTATGAAGAAAGGTCCGGGTGTAAAGATGAAACCATCAGGTATTGGCGGTATGGCTGTCATGGAAGGCGTTATGATGAAGAATAAGGATGAATACGCCGTGGCAATCCGCAAACCGAATAATGAAATTGTAGTGGAAAAAAGTACGTATACTGATTTTTCTGATAAGGTGAAATTGTTTAAATTGCCAATCTTTCGTGGGATGCTGGCTTTTGTTGATTCAGTGGTAATGGGTGTTAAGCTGTTGAATTTTTCGGCAGGCTTCCTGGAAGAGGAGGAAGAAACAGCCGCCAAAGAAAAGAAAGCAAAAGGGGAGTCCGAAAAAAAGGTTCAGGAATATGATGATGATTTTGAAATAGATGAAGTTGCAGATAAGCTTACCAAGGATAAGGAGGCAAGGAAGGCGGCAAGGGCAGCTAAGGAAGAAAATCCGGGCAAAAAAGGGAATAAGGGAAATGCAATCCTGGTAGCAATGGCCGTATTATTCTCCATCGTCCTGTCAGCTGCTTTATTTATTGTGCTTCCGGTATTAATTAAGGACCTGCTCTCCAGATTTATTCAGGGCAAATATACGTTGGACTTCCTGGAGGGAGTGCTTCGTCTGGCCATTTTTATTATTTATGTAATCCTTGCGGCAAAAATGCCGGAGTTTAAACGCACCTTCATGTACCACGGTGCCGAACACAAGGCCATTAATTGTCTTGAAAACGGATTTGAACTAACGGTTGAGAACGTCAAATGGCAATCTAAGCAGCATAAGTGCTGCGGAACCGGCTTTATGCTATTGGTGATTATTATCAGCTTGTTTTTCTTTTTTCTGATGCCGGTGGAGAACGTGGTCCTGAGGATCGTAAGCAGAGTGGTGGTGGTTCCGTTGGTCGCAGGAATTTCCTATGAATTTATCCGTTTTGCAGGAAAGAGCGAGAGCAGGCTGATACATATCTTAAGCCAGCCGGGTCTGTGGATGCAGAGATTGACAACGAAGGAACCGGATGATGAAATGATTGAAGTTGCAATCCAATCAGTTGGGGCAGTATTTGATTGGAAGACCTTTTTAGCAGATCCTGCATCGGATGGTAAGGATAAAATTGTTAATAATAAAATAGCTAATAATAAAACGGCCAACAATAAAACGGCGAATGGTAAAGCTGCTAATAATAAGACTGCTGACAATAAAACGGCGGATGGTAAAGCTGCTAATAATAAAACTGCTGACAATAAAACGGCGGATGATAAAGTTGCTAATAGCAAAACTATTGCTAATAATAAAAACGGCGAGAATAAAGCTGCCGATACTATTAATAAGGATACATCCTCCAGGAGTTCCTCTGTAAAGGAGAAGAAAGCAAAGGATCTGAAGGAGCGGGGCAGGGCAGATATTGCGGCTGAAAAAGAGGTGTCTGCGTCAATGGAGTCCGGATATACCGATAGGAGCAGGCGTAATCATGGTATGGCTCCCGTTGCCTTTAAGCCGGTGATAAAAGATGAGACGGAGGAGGAAGACGATGAGATCCTCAGGGCCCTGGATAAATTCTTCGATGGACAAAGTGGTGGAAAGCAGGATAATGATTAGCGCCTGAGGGGAAGATTTATGAGTACTTATAAGGAACTGTTACAGACAGGAAAGGAAATGCTGCTAAAGCGGGAAATTGCAGATGCCGATATCGACGCCTGGTATCTGTTAGCCCATGCTTTTAAAATAAACAGGATAGATTATTTGCTGCGCGGGGATCAGGAGGCACCGCTTAAGGAGGCCGGACGGTATATTTCCAGCGTGGAAGAAAGGGCAAAGCATATCCCATTACAGCACTTGACAGGAACCCAGGAATTCATGGGACTGGAATTTGATGTGGGCAAGGATGTATTAATTCCGCGGCAGGATACAGAGCTGCTGGTGGAGGAGGTTCTTAAGGTCTGCGATGGAAAGTCCGTCCTCGATCTGTGCACGGGATCCGGCTGTATCATCATCAGCCTTGCAAAGCTTGGGAACTTAAAGTCTGCCTGCGGGGTGGATATTTCGGAGCCGGCCCTGGAGATAGCAAAGAGGAATGCCAAAAAGCTGGAGGCACCGGTGGAATTTTGTCTGGGTGACCTATTCCAGCAGGTTGAAAAAAGTTATGATATTATTGTCTCCAATCCGCCGTATATACGTACAGGCGTCATTGGAGAATTAATGCCGGAGGTAAAAGACCATGAGCCATATTTAGCACTTGACGGGAGTGAGGATGGACTTAAATTCTACCGCAGTATTGCGGCTGGAGCGAAGGAACATCTGAATAAGAAGGGATATCTTTTCCTTGAGATCGGATATGACCAGGGAAGGGATGTGGAGCATATACTTTTGAAGGAAGGATATGCAGAGGTTATAATAAAGAAGGATCTTAGCGGACAGGACCGTATTGCCTGTGCAAAGTGTGAAGAGAAGTTCTAAGGCACCAAGAGACGGTGCCTAACAACTTCTATGTTTCACAAATGGAATACTATGTATTCCATTCGAAAGAATGCAAGAGCAGCATTCTTCTTGTAAATTATTGGTGCAGCTGCCCCAAATTTGTAGGTGGTGGCTGTATATAGGATTATAATGGAGGAATTATTGTTATGTTTGATAAGTTAGAGGATATTTTGGCCCGTTATCAGGAGCTGGAGCAGGAGTTAATGAATCCGGATGTCATGAACGACCAGGCCAGGTACCGGAGCCTTCGTAAGGAGCACGCGGACCTGACGGATATTGTAGAGAAATATAAGGAGTATAAAGCGGCCCAGGCCAATATTGAAGAGAGCCTGGCGATCCTGGATGAGGAAAGCGATGAGGAGCTGCGCGAGCTTGCCAAGGAAGAATTAAATGACAGCAAGCAAAATATCGTTAAAATTGAAGAGGAGCTAAAAATCCTGCTTCTTCCGAAGGATCCGAATGATGATAAGAATGTTATCGTCGAAATCCGCGGAGGTGCCGGCGGTGACGAGGCGGCGCTTTTTGCAGCGGAATTGTACCGTATGTATGTGATGTATGCGGAACGTAACCGTTGGAAAATTGACATGATGAACTTAAATGAGAACGGTATCGGCGGATTTAAGGAAGCAATCTTTATGGTAATCGGTAAAGGTGCTTATTCAAGATTAAAGTATGAGAGCGGGGTTCACCGGGTACAGCGTGTGCCTGTGACAGAATCAGGCGGCAGGATCCATACGTCAACTGCTACGGTTGCAATCATGCCTGAGGCAGAAGAGGTTGACGTGGAGCTGGATATGAATGACTGTAAGTTTGATGTATTCCGTTCCTCCGGTAATGGTGGACAGTGCGTTAATACAACGGACTCCGCCGTAAGACTTACCCATATCCCGACAGGTATTGTTATCTCCTGCCAGGATGAAAAATCCCAGCTAAAGAACAAGGATAAGGCAATCCGTGTCCTGCGTTCCAAGCTCTATGAATTGGAGCTGGAAAAGGCACAGAGTGCGGAAGCTGAGGCAAGAAAGAGCCAGGTAGGAACCGGTGACCGTTCTGAAAAAATCAGGACCTACAACTTCCCTCAGGGGCGCGTGACCGACCACAGGATCAAATTGACCGTCCACCAGCTTGGAGAAGTAATGAACGGAGATCTGGAAGAAATCTTAGACAGCCTGATTGCAGCCGACCAGGCAGCGAAACTAGCAAACCTGAATGCACAGTGAATGCCTGGCCGGCTTACGACCAAGGCAGCGAAACTAGCAACCTAAATGCACAGTAAAATAGCCTATGAAAAATAAAGATATTATTAGCAGCCTAAGTAATACCCAGATGAAAAATTTAACCCTGCTGCAAAAAAAGGCCAAGGCACGGGATGAGCAGGGAGTCTTTGTGGTGGAAGGCTGGAAGATGTTTGAAGAGGCCTTGGAATTGGGACTTATGAAAAAGGCATATGCTGCAGAGACCTTTTACCAGGAGACGATAGTTGAAAGGCCGGATTATTTCCGGTCCTTTGACTATGAGATCGTATCCGATTCCGTGTTCAAAGAGGTGTCAGATACAAAAACACCCCAGGGTATCCTGGGTCTCGTAAAGAAAACGGAGCATGACCTGGAAAGTATCATAACAGCCCCGGATCCCTGCCTTTTGTTATTAGAGGACATCCGTGACCCGGGAAATCTGGGAACCATGCTGCGGACTGCCGAGGGAGCAGGAGCGACCGGAATCATTTGCAGCAATTCAACCGTGGATTTATATAATCCAAAGGTAATCCGTTCTACCATGGGCTCCATTTACCGGATGCCCTTTTATCAGTCAGAGGATTTCCTTGGGACGCTTGATGAGCTAAAAAAGCAGGGTATTACTATCTTTGCGGCCCACTTATCGGGAGAGTTCTACGATACAGAGGGAAGCTTTGTAAAGCCATGTGCATTTTTAATCGGAAATGAAGCAAATGGGCTATCGGATGAAGCATCGGAGAAAGCGGACTGCTTAATTAAAATTCCCATGGCCGGTAAAGTGGAGTCATTAAATGCTGCTGTTGCGGCCGCAATTCTAATGTATGAAGCAGCAAGGCAGCGGAGAAAATAGAAATTACTTGACAAATCCTCATAATTAGAATAATGTATAAATAAACACATATAAAGCATAATTATAAATGCGTTATGTGTGTTTTCACATTCCTGACCATAAGGTTGAAAGAAATTAAGCAAGCAACAAGATAGGAACCGGGTTCATGCCATTATTTCATGGGGCTTGCTATATGAGGCATGGACATAAAGACGCTGGGAATAAAGGAATGGAACCAACAGGATGGACATAACCGGAGCAATGCAAATGTACATTATTATAATTTAACACCGCAGAAAGCGGAGGAATGGAGGATTTTATGAATTTAAAGGGACGCAGCTTTTTGACCTTAAAGGATTTTACGGAGGCAGAGATATCCTATTTACTGGATCTGTCAGCAGATTTAAAAGCGAAGAAAAAGCAGGGGATTACCGGTGAAAGCTTAAAGGGTAAAAATATTGCCTTAATCTTTGAAAAGCCGTCAACAAGAACCCGGTGCGCATTTACCGTCGCGTGTGTCGATGAAGGCGGACATCCGGAATATTTGGGCAAGAATGATATCCAGCTGGGACATAAGGAAAGCGTGGAAGACACGGCAAGGGTGCTGGGAAGAATGTTTGACGGGATCGAGTTCCGCGGTTTTTCACAGGATACCGTTGAAAAGCTGGCAAAATATAGCGGCGTTCCGGTGTGGAACGGCCTTACGGACCTGGATCATCCGACGCAAATTCTTGCGGATTTCTTGACATTAAAAGAGCAGTTTGGTAAGCTTAAGGGACTAAAACTTGTCTATGTCGGAGATGGCCGTAACAACATGGCGAACAGCCTGATGATCGGTTCCGCCAAGATGGGAATTAATTTTACGATTCTTGCACCGAAGTCCCTGTGGCCGGAAGAGGAATTAGTGGCCCAGTGTAAGGGCTATGCGGAGGAATCAGGCAGCCAGATTGGGATATCGGATGATTTAGATGCAGTTAAGGATGCAGACGCGGTCTATACGGATGTGTGGTGCTCCATGGGAGAAGAGGATAAGGCAGCAGAGCGTATTGCTATATTGAAGCCTTATCAGGTGAATGCTGCCCTGATGGCCCGTACTGGGAAGGAGACATCGGTTTTCCTACACTGTCTGCCGGCAGTAAAGGGCAAAGAGGTCACCGAAGACGTATTTGAGCATTTTGCGGATATTGTATTTGATGAGGCAGAGAACCGTATGCATACGATAAAGGCAGTTATGGTAGCAACATTAGGGAAATAAGAGAAGAAGCAGAGCACATTACCCTCCGTAACGGCCTGGAGAATTCCCGGAAAAGCAGCCACAAGGGGACCTCCGGGAGTTTTACCTAGTCTTGTAAGTAATTTGATGGGGTTATTATAATGGATAAACGGAAGAAATGGTTAGAGGAGATTGTAAAAAAGAATATTAAGATAAATACAGTGCTGGCAATGATTTTGGTCGTAGCCCTGTTCTTCTTTTACCTAAAACCGGACAGCAAATTGGCTGTCTTAGTTGCCTGCTTTGCCGGAGGCCTTATAAATATGCTTAATGGTGTTCCACTGTGGAGGAACCCGGTAAGAAGGACAACGGGCATGAGTTATCTTTTGTTTGGTGCGGTCATTATAGCACTTGGATTTATTATTATCCAGTATATCTAGGGATTTGTGGAGGGTTTTGTTCAATGTATCAGGAAAAGGTGGTTTTATGTGCAAGCAGTGCTTATGAGCAAAAATTCTGGTTGAATGATG
>JARKQP010000050.1 GCA_029974875.1 Mobilitalea sp. | reverse complement strand
CAGCCCTGACCAGAGGAGTTCAGAAGCATCCGGGAAAGGGAGTGAGCATCAAGCATTTCTGTGCTAATAACTCGGAGGTGGAACGCAACCAATCCTCCAGCAATATGAAGGAGCGTACCCTTCGTGAGCTGTATTTAAAGGGCTTTAAAATTGCAGTAAGGGATAGTGACCCTATGACCGTCATGGCAAGCTACAATAAGATAAATGGTATCTATAGCCCTCATAACCAAGATCTTCTGGTAAAGGTACTCCGCAATGAATGGGGATAACGGGGTCTGGTCATGAGCGACTGGAGTGCAGTATCCCCGGAGACGGGCGATATCCTGAAGGCGGCGAAGGCGCAATGTGATTTGATTATGCCGGGTACCGGTGACCAGGTAAAAGAGATTATCGAAGGGGTTAACCAGGGAGAGATTTCAATGGAGGATTTAAGGCGGTGCGCCGGGCGTGTACTTGAGCTGGTGAGAAGCAATACGATCCTGGGGAGTGAATAACCTATAAGGCATGAAATAACCAATAAATACGGTTTTTAGCAATTTATACATAGTTTAACCATCGTACTAAGTGTATAATAATGTGTATATAGAAATTTGTACGGCAGCCAAAGCCCGTTGCTGAATATACCGGTAAAGGAGGGAAGGCCGAAAGGGAGTTTTGACATGTTACTGCTGTTATAAATATAGAAATGATAAAAGAAAGGACAAGCATATGAAATATTTTTGTAATCCCTTGAACATCGAATATAAGTACCAGTTCCACCAAAAGGAGGGGCAGAGCGGCATTGTCATCAACCGTGAGGCAGCCGACCCATCCCTGGTCTTATTCCATGACCTCTACTATCTGTTTCCTTCCATGACGGCAGGATTTTTAACCAGTAAGGACCTGGTAAGCTGGGAGTTCCATAAATTCCGCAATGAGATGCCCATCTATGATTATGCGCCGGACGTCAGGGTAATCGGTGATTATCTTTATTTCTCCGCATCAAAAAGAATGGAGAACTGTCATTTTTACAGGACGAAGGATCCGGTAGGCGGTATCTTTGAGCTTATCGAAGGAAGCTTCCCGTTTTGGGATCCGAACCTGTTTTGTGATGACGATGGAAGGATATATTTTTACTGGGGCTGCTCAAACATGACACCAATTTACGGTGTGGAATTAGATCCGCTAAGCTTTAAGCCAAAGACAGAGCCCCTGGTCATGTTCGGAAGCAGGGAGCAGGAATTTGGCTATGAGAGAAACGGCGAAGACCACGTTCCGCCCAAGACACCGGCTCAGATCGAGGAAGCGGTTCAGGCCATGCTAAAGAGCATGCCGGGGATTTTGGAAGCGCAGAAGCAGATGCTGTATAAATATATGGGAAATGATCCCTATATTGAAGGTGCATGGATGACAAAGTACCAGGGAAAGTACTATCTCCAGTATGCGATCCCCGGAACCCAGTATAATGTGTACAGTGATGGCGTGTACGTGTCGGATGCGCCCCTGGGATCCTTTAAATTAGCAAAGAATAATCCATTTTCCTATAAGCCCGGCGGCTTCATAACGGGAGCGGGTCATGGTTCCACAATGGAGGACAGGTCGGAAATGCTATGGCATACGGCAACTATGCGTATCAGCCTCAACCATAATTTTGAGCGGAGGCTGGGGCTGTGGCAGGCGGGCTTTGACCAGGACGGGGAGCTTTTTTGTGATCAGAGGTACGGCGACTGGCCACTTAATGTAGAACAAAAGCCTTGGGATAAGCCTGATTGGATGCTGCTTTCCTATGGTAAGGAGGTAACCGCTTCTTCCGGCGTGGGAATTGGGCATGTGACGGATGAGAACATATTGACCTGGTGGAGGGCTGCTGCCGCAAAGCCTGGCGAGTGGATACAGCTTGACCTGGGCAAGGCCTATGATGTGAGGGGCATCCAGATCAACTTTGCGGATGACCAGATACAGGCAGAACTGCCGGAAGGGGCAGAGCCGCAAGGAGAGCTGCAGGGCAAGCGCTATATAGATCAAAGAAACCATGTAACCAGGTGGCTGCTGGAAGGTTCTTTGGATGGCAGGACATATTTCGTCATCGAGGATAAATCAGAGGCAGAGACAGACCTGTCCCATGATTTTATTGTAAGGGAAGCTGGAATACAGGTCAGATACATAAAGCTTACCGTGAAGGAATTACCCTTTAACCAGATACCATGTATTTCGGGACTTCGTGTATTTGGAAAGACGGAAGGAGAGCTTCCGAAGAAGCTTTCGAACGTAACGGCGGAAGCTTTAAGCCCTCTGGATGTGATGGTACAATGGGAAGAGGTAGAGGCCGTTGGTTATAACATCCTATGGGGCTTTGCACCGGATAAGCTATATCATAGCTACCTGGTACATGGAAAAACGAGCCAAAAAATTGGTGCGTTAATGAAGGGAGAACCTTTATACATCAGAGTGGATTCCTTCAATGAAGCTGGAATAACAGAAGGAAACGTACAGAAAGTGTTATAACCGGGAACAAGCAGGGCGAGGGTATCAGAGGATATCTTCGTCCTGCTTGTTTCTATATGCCAGAAGGGTGATCCCGGACGGGACGGGGGAATGATGTTTCTTTTTGGTTCATGGTTTCCTCCCAACAGGCTATTAATTAACAATTCATTTTTCCGTCCTCTAATCGGCAGGAGGCTCCGTCAGCCTGACCTGATCCTGTTTCTTCAGCAGCAGTATAAATCGCATGGATAATCTGCGGCAGGGGCTGTGCTCCGCTGATAGGATATTTTCCGTTTATAATCAGGCATGGTACGCTATGGATACCGTAGTGCTCTGCCAGAAGAAAGTCCTCCTCCACCGCTTCCATTGTCTTACTGTCATAATAATACCGCCTCCATTGTTCAAAGTCTGTTTTGGTTTCCCTTATAATGCCATCAATGACGTCCTGTGACCCAATGTTTTGGTTTTGGACAAAAAAGGCGCTTTGCAGGGCATCAAAAACATCCCAATATCCGGCATTACCACCTGCAAAAAAGGCTGCTTTACAAGCAATGAGCCCCTTCATGGAAGTAGGAAAAGGAAAATTGGCCTGCCGCATTCCGGAGATGTTAAAACGGTGCAGCTCATCATTTTGGTTGGCATGCTCCCAATGCCCCATAATTTCGTTCTTCGCTGCAGCCCTTGAGCCAAACATCTGGTCAAAATCGCTTTCCTCCCCGACTAAAGCAAAAGAACGATGTATGATCTCAACCTCCGGCATCATTTTTTGGAGCTGCCGCATCCGATAGGACATAGGGAAACAAAAGCTGCATATTACATCATGAAAAAATTCTATTGTCATCTTGCTCATACTATGCCACCTCCTAAGATACCCATATGGGTGTGTTGTCAGTATACCATCGCGCGGCGGGGCGGTCAATAGAAGGGCTATTATGCATTTTTGATATAAAAAGCAGCATATTTTGTGATTTTGACGAGTGGAAATTAATGGATTCTATGACTGAAATCTGATATAATAGCATTATCTAATTTATTTCAATTCCCAG
>JARKQP010000014.1 GCA_029974875.1 Mobilitalea sp. | reverse complement strand
CTGGAGAATTTCCCTTCCGGGGTCTCCTGGGGCAGCTCCAGGTTCTCAATGATTTCCACGTCCGTAATCTCTTCTTCCAGCACTGCATTCAGGAACGAGATCAGGCACACCTTGCATTCCTCCGTTCCCATGTACTGCCGAAACAAATAATCATTGAGGGGGTTCAGCCGGCCTCCCTTGTTCCTGGCAATGTAACTGTCGTTTGTCTCTCTTACTAATAATTGCATGGTTTCCTCCTATGTGCTATGGTTCATGTTTCATAGTTCATGTGCCACATCAGCAAACAGGGAATACCACGCCTATGCCAGCTCCAGCTTTCTCTTTCTAACAAGATTATAGCAAATGCTGACAGCAGGCGCAATACATTCCCGGGGTTCTTTTATTGGCCGCTGACTGGCTTCTTACTTAAAAAGTTACAGGTAACCGTTACGGATATCCGTCGGCAGAAATGCCGGAAGCTGCGAAAGGCAGCCTAAAAATTTAGAACTAATTAGATGATGCTATTATAGCAGAACCCCATGTAGAAAACCAGTTATTCCCATCCGTTAAAATCACGAAATATTTGGCTTCTTATGTCAAAAGTGCACAATGACTGTAAGGCAAGCATCAAATTAAATGCCTACCTTACAACTTTTTCAAACATCAGAACATTTATCTATATCCCGAACCTGTCGCGGCTATTCTTTTATTCCCCCAAGTGCAATTCCCTTCACAAAGGACTTTTGGAAGAACGGATACAATACCATAATCGGAATCACTCCAACAATAGCCATTGCCATACGTATTCCTGTACCGGGCATATTCTGTGTTCCTACATTTGCCGAAGAACTCATAGCCGCCAATACACGGATGTTATCCATGACACTCTTTAAGTAGTTTTGTAAGCTGTAACGGTTTGCATCCGTTATGTAATACAACCCATTTGTCCAATCATTCCAATACCCAATACCAATCATTAATCCAATGGTTGCAAGAATCGGAAGAGACAACGGCAGAATTACATTTCTATAAATAATCCATTCTCCGGCTCCGTCGATCTTAGCCGCTTCAATCAAAGCAGGATGAATGTTGGAG
>JARKQP010000908.1 GCA_029974875.1 Mobilitalea sp. | reverse complement strand
TCATGCCCGTCTTATCCTGGAGCATTAAGGAAACATAGCTTTTTCCGCTCTTTCCCGTCAGCACCTGCTTGGACTTGCATAAATATATCTCATTTTTAATAAAATCATTCTCTCTTAATTCCTGTATAAATCTCATTCTAGTCCCCATTCTTGCGCACATTCTTTGTCTTATTTGCAAGCAATATATATTAACAAGCTTGTGGCGCGCAAACACAAGCTTGCCTGTGAAAATTGCTTTTTATTTTCTCACCTGCACCTGTAGCTTTCCATTTCGATGGCCTATCCTAATACAACGACCCCACGTTTTTCCCAAATCCGTTGCTATAGTTACAACCCTTTAAGCATCCTTATTATAACCCACACAGAAAGATAGATAAAGCATAAAATAAAAATATGCATCATAAAATATAACTGCTTTTCTGATATGGCCCTAAAAATTTCCATAAAAATGCTGTAATCCGAATTCCACCCGGCCCGGTATCCCCTTTGGCACCCCAAGCCTGTTCCTTCAGTTTACAGCATCTCATTCTCTCATATAATGGCTCTGTGCCAATATAAAAAATAAAATGTTGGAAGTATGTTTGTGAACATGAACTGACCTCCTAAAAGTTAGATTTTTAGGTCTAACTTATTGGGGTCACATCAATACACCCCAACATTTATTATAAAACCCATATAATATCGGAATATCTTCCTTTTATTTTGCAAATATGATCTGAGCGCCAAAAGTCCTCTTTACGCCCACATCCACCGCGCTAGTATAAAAAAGTCCTTTGTCGGAGGAATCATATTATATATGCTACAAATACTATTTACAAAGCTTCATACAGCCGCCGTCACTGTACCTTCTCCGTCAACACCACCTGAACCTCCATCTCCTTGTCGGTATTTCCTGAGGTGCGCTTTGCCTTCACTGCCAGCTTAGTACCGGGTTCATAAGTAGATATGATATTATAAAAATTATTGGTATTTAATACGGTCTGATCATTGACAGAGAGTATAATATCACCATCCCGGAGGCCGGCCTTAAAGGCGGGCGAATCAGCCTGTACTTCATTGATGTAGATGCCGTTGTCGATAGAGTTCTGTTTCCTCACATCCTCCGACATATCATCAGCCTTCACACCAAAATAAATCCGGGGCTCCTGCATTCCCATCTGGATAATGATCTGCTTCACCCTGCTAATTCCTATGGCAGTACTGAGGCCGTCATTTAAATCCTCTTGCAGGGTTCTCGTAATCAATCCAACAATTTTCCCATCAAAGTTTAGGATGATTCCGTCGCTGTTCTCATTTGTCACCATATTGGTGTTGAACAATTCCAGCCTGTTATCCGTAATGCAGGCACAGCTTCCCTTGCTGGTCACAATTCCCACATCCATGGAATCGATGTGTCCGTTCGGATTCCCAACCGCAATTACCGGATTGCCAACGGATAACCCATAGGATTCCCCAAGGTCTGCTACCTCCAAACCATTTACATACAGTTCCGGGATGTCCATGATTTTAAGGGCAAGCAGCCCTATATTCAAGTCTGTTTCATAATCCTGCAGTACTACATTGACATAGCTGTCTTCCGAGAATTTCACCCGGATGCTGTCCGCACCCTTTACCCTGTCCAGGCTTACTAAGATCAGATAATCGGATGTATTGCTTGCAACAATGACACCGGTCGTATTGACCGTCTTTTCAGAATCCCCGAACCAGTCCTTGACTGGAAATTTACTTGTGACCGTAACAATTGATTTATCCACCTTGTTTACCATATTGTGGATTTGGTCATACATTGCGACATAATCCTCAACACTCACATCCAGCTTCTGTATTACCGTATTAGTTACTGTCTGCGACGTTTCCCCAGGATTGTCCGTCGCATTATTAACGCCGGTACCCGTATTTCCTTTTCCTGTGCCCTGGGTGCTATTGCCCGTATTGTCCGATCCGGCCTCCGGGGATATACTAGGAAAATTCACCGGTGTTTTTGTTTCGACATTCTTATTTAACAGCCTATCCAGCCCAGGTTCCACCAAAACAAAAGTAGTTGCGGCAATCACTCCAAAGAGAATTGCCAGGGAACCAGTCATCGCAAGGGGAAACAGACGTTTTTTCCATTTCCTTCGCTTATTTTCGATTACTTGCTCTTTAATAAATTCGAAGTTTTTATTGTCTTTATCAATCTCAGACATTTACTTTCTCCTTATGGAACCGGGTTATTCTCCTCTAGTCTCACATGTCTCTTGTGAGACTTTGTGCCCGCCGTTTTTGCGGGACAATGTGCTCGCCGTTTTTGCGGTATTATGTGCCCGCAGGTTTTGCGGGATTATGCGCCCGCACGTTTTTGTGGGACTATATGTTCACAGGTTTTGTGGGACTATATGCTCACAAATTTTTGTAAGACTATGTGCCCGCATGTCCTTTGCAAGACTATTCCTACTAATGCGTAAGATTTATTATACAACTTACATGTGAACATATTATGAATTAATTGTAAAGAATTCATTGTAAGTGCTAGATAATTAGCAATGATAAACAAATAACTTCTCGTTCTAAGGTATGTACTATGGCAACTTCTAATAACCTATATTACCATAGAACCGGAAAATAATCCACCGAAACTTCCGGTACAGAAAATACCGGACCGGGAAACGGCTCCAATGCCTTCTCTTATGGGAAATAAGTAAGATAATTTCCTTATTTTTATGTTTTATTTTCTTACAACATAAGGTAGAATAGAGGTAGCTGTTATTTTCTCTGGAACATCCATGCTTCACCCCTCAAGTAACTATACATTTCAAGTGATTATAAGCTTAAGTGCTGAGAAACTTAAGTAATTATAAAATATGGGAAAGGCCTCTATTGTAATGAACGAAAAAGCATTAAGAACCTTAGAATACAACAAAATTATAGATAAATTATGCACCCTGGCCGGAACAAGCTTTGGCCGGGAGCTTTGTGCGAACCTTTTGCCCTCCTCAGACCTTGGCGGGATCAAGCGCCTCCAGAGGGAAACCTCTGATGCCCTCTCAAGGAACCTTCGCAGGGGCAGCGTATCCTTTGGCGGAATACATGATATCAGACCATCCCTTATGCGCTTAAAGGTTGGTTCCGCCCTAAGTGCAGCTGAGCTTCTCCATATCAGCTCCGACCTGGATGCCACCCTACGGCTGAAAGCCTTCGGGGGCTATA
>JARKQP010000890.1 GCA_029974875.1 Mobilitalea sp. | reverse complement strand
TTTCAGAGGGTTTACCGGAGTATGGGAATCAGGCCGGTGCGTAGGTGTTAAGGACAGCAGGCTGTCCATCACAGAGGAACCGGAAGAAGAAGCCGGAAGCTTCCGGTAAAAGGGAGAAGGACGATGAAGAAGATTAATCTGAGTACGGAGCGAAGTGGCTTATTTGATATTACAGGGCAGATAGAAAATGCCATCCTTGAGGATGGAATAGAGGAAGGCTTTGCAGTGATCTGGGTACCCCATTCTACAGCCGGTATTACGGTGATATCCAAGATGGATCCTTTGGGTTTTGAGGATATTGAGGACGAGATCACGAGGCTGATACCGACCCGTGTGGATTTCAAGCATCAATTTGATACCCCGACAGACGCATCAGGGCATATTAAATCTGCATTGATGGGGGTTTCTTTGACCGTAATTATATGGGAAGGAAAAATACAGATAGGATCATCCCAAGGAATTTATTTTTTTGAATTCGATGGCCCTAGAAAACGGCAGATTTATATTCAGACAGGAGGCAGGATATGAACTGCTTTGACAAATTAATTAACAGCTATGAATATTCAGGCCATATGAAAGCAGGTGGTTTTCAAAAGGAGGGCAGACCTGCCCTGACCGGGATTGATCCGGAGCTTATTGGGGATTATGTTATTTTGCTTGTGAGGGATCCCTTGCTTTCTTATGAATGTGACCCGGCAGAGATGATTGCAAAAAGGCTGAAAAATCCCATACTTGCAGGAAAGTCAGGGATGTTTCTGGCTTATAGCGGCTATTATAAGGGCGCGCATATAACAGCCGTCAGCGGAGGCAGCGGCGGTCCGGAGGCTGAGCTGGCGCTGGTGGAGTTAATGCAGTATTCAAATGCCAATACTTTTCTGCGGCTTGGAGGCGCAGGCGGGATCAGCAGGAAAGCATCCGTCGGTGATGTCGTGATTGCAAGCGGCGTTGTTAGGGAAGAGGGTCTTACGAAAGACTATATTACTGCCGGATTTCCGGCAGCAAGCAGTTATGAAGTCGTGCTTGCATTGGCACAGGGAGCGGAAGATGCAGGTGCATCCTATGTGATCGG
>JARKQP010000882.1 GCA_029974875.1 Mobilitalea sp. | reverse complement strand
CGCAGTGCCATGGGAATCAAGAGCCATATTATCCTTGATAATACCGGCACCAAGTGCGGCGCAGGTCTGGTCGTGTCCTCCGGCAACCAGGAGGGTATTCGGATTCAGCTGCAGTTCATCCGCCAGCCTCCTGTTAATTGTTCCGACTATGGTGCCGGAGGGAACGGGAGTTGCCAGCTTGCCGGTATCAATGCCCAGTTTGCCAAGGATATCCCCGGACCATTGCAATTTCTTGATATCAAAGGCCATGGTGCGGCTTGCCATTGTATAATCTGTGACGATTTCATCGCTGCCTAATTTTCCGAAGATGAAGTCGGCATAGGTTACGAATTTATATGTCTTTTCATATAAACTGGGCTGATTGTTTTTTACCCATAGTATTTTAATTAATGAATTCATTGGGTGAGGGCGCATACCGGTAAGCTCGAAAAGAGTACGTCCGCCGAATAAGGTATTGCATTCCTTTGTTTCGGTGATGCCCCGGTAATCCATACCCAGCTGGGTATGGGCGATTGCTTCGCGGTTTTCGTTGATTGGGATTATGGCATCACCTTGAACGGAAAGGGATAGGGCGGTGATTTCTGCGCCAATACCGATAACCGCTTTTTTGATTACGTCCTTTGTTATATTCCATACCTGTTCCGCGTCCTGTTCTGCATAGCCCTTTTGCGGACACAGGATACCATATTCCTGAAAGGCATAGCCCTTTTGAACGCCTTCTTCATTGAAAACTGCAGCTTTGGCACCCGTAGTTCCTATATCGATTCCAAGTAAATACATTTCGACTCCTTTTCAAGACATTACTTCTCGTCTTTTTGGTTAATACCATCCCAATTGTACTTAGGTGTTTCGTCGTTAGCAAATTTAAATCCATTCTTTTTATACTCTTCATAATTGAAATTATCTATTTCATCATGGGCAAATTTGTGATAATCGTAGAAGGTATCCCACCATTCATATCCTGAACCCAAATCATTGTTTAAGAATGCTTCTGCTATTTCAATACCCATTTGATAGGAAATATAGTAGCCTCCCATACACATGATATTGACACCATTACCTGTAATAGCACGTAGTGCTGCGGGTACACTCTCCACTACAGCTGCTTGGCACCCAGGAACTTTATTTGCCGCAAGATGTACGCCCATACCTGTTCCGCAAAATAAAAGTGCACGATCAAATTCACCTTCACTAACCATTGAGGCTGCCCTGATTGCCATACGGTGGAAGATTTCCACACCTTTTCCCTCTTTGTCTTTTACTCCAATGTCTGTTACTTCCCACCCATTCTTTACTAGATGTTCAACAACGGCATCCTTCAATAAATAACCGGCTACATCCGCTGCCACCAAGATTTGTTTGTTTTTAACTGTTTTCATAGTAAACCCTCCTGATTAATATTTGTAATAAGTCTATATTAATATTTGCAATAAGTCTATTGCTGTAATTCGATATTCGTGCAGGATTAGCTCTATTTATAGAGCTGATCCTGCATTCTGCGCAATTGTAATAATACTGAGCGGTCATCCAATTCAACCATATCATAGGTAATGATTGTATCTATTTTAACATCGCATTTTAATTTTGCACCTTTTGCAAGGCCGACCGGAAGCATGTTACCGTCCCTTGCCACATCGGCAAGCTCTATGGAAGCCCTATAGCAATATTCGCCGATTCCATCAAGCGTCTGACCGGCTTTTAAATCCGTCTTCGCGATTGTAATACACTCGGAAGTAAGATGATCCATCGGATGAGCTGTGGATTCACCATATAATACAGCCTGAGCTGCGGTAATCGGTGTCTCAATGGAGCATAAGTGATAGGGTCTGTATAACAGGTAGTTGGGGCCGGTACCCATGTCTCTTTGAATCAGGCCGTCGATAATTCTCTTGTTCTGTGTAGTTACGATAACAAATACTCCAGGGTTGATATCACCGATACCAAAATCAACAACTCCTGTTTTGTTAAGAATTCCGCCCTGTTCCTTTAAAGAAAATACCTTGGTCAGATCCTTTACGTTGCATTTCGGGCCGTGCATACCGCGGACATCCGGAATTAAGCCTGTTGCGTTGGATACGGCGCACATCTCTATCATAGTTTTGGAGCCGTCAACGAACTCAACCAGCATACGGGGATTCATGTCACGGGCAGCAGCTTTATTCTTCCACTCCTCCATGCCCGGATTGGCATAGATATCAAGAGGATTATTTTTGCCTTTGCCGGCAGCAACTACATCAAAGCCAAGTGCTTTTGAGAAACGGTATACTTCGATGATGGAACCGGGTTCATCGCCTGCGGTTAAGGAATACACAATTCCTGCTTTTTCACAAAGCTTACGAAGGATTGGCCCGATCGTAATGTCACATTCCACGTTCATCATAACAATGTGCTTCTGATATCTGATGCAGTCCATAGTTACTCTTGCTCCCATTTCCGGGGAGCCGGTAGCATCGATTACGCTTTGGATTTGATTTGTCATTATAGCAATCTGGTAATTGGTTGTTACAACCTTTTTACCTGCGCTGATAGCTTCCTCGGCCTCTTTGACGGTTTCTGCAATGACGGTTTCTCCCTGATATTTTGCCTGTTTGAGAGCGTCAAGAGCGATCTCTGTATTGATATCAACAATAATATCACAGGAGATCCCTTTCATCTCTGATATCTGGGCAACGATATCCTTGCCCATCTGCCCGGCTCCTATCAGGGAAACACGGATTGGAGTACCGGCGGTTTCCAGTGTTTCAAGTTTTGAGTCAATTTCATACATAATAATTACCATCCTTTTTGTGTGTGTAATAAGTTATTGGAAGTTACTTTTTAAATTCCTGGTAAAGGGCGATGTATCAGGCGTTCATCCAGGGATCGATAATAACCTTCAAGGCTTCGCCTTTTGTCACCATATCCATTCCCTTGACAACGTCCTCCAAGGGAATCTTTGCATTCAGGTACATAGCCGCGTTGATTTTCCCTGAGTGGATTGCGGATAATGCATCGGCCAGACCGACTGCCGGATAGGAGAAGGCTCCGATCACCGTAATTTCGTTATAATGAATCAGGTTGGAATTTAAGGTAGTCATCTCGGCATTCTTTGGAGTACCGCCATAGATGATGACACGGCCGCGCTTGCGTACCATCTCAAGAGCCTGCTGCTGAGGGCGGACAGAGGGAACAGCAGATATGACAAAATCTGCTCCGATACCATCCGTGGCTTCAAGAACCTTTTGGATAACTTCCTCCGGATTTTTATTGGAGAGAAGAAGATCCGGCTTAAACTTTGCTGCAAGATCTAATTTATCCATTCCGATCAGAATAATCTTCTTGGCCCCCCTCGCGCGGGCTACCTCAATATGAAGGCATCCTACGGGGCCGTCACCGATGATAACTACAGTATCTCCGAGTGAAACATTGTTCAGCTTCTGGCAGGCAATGACTGCGGAAGCTGTCTCTGCAAAAGCGGCCTGTTCATAGGGCATACCCTCTGGAATTGGTTCTACAAAGCCTCTCTGAATCACTTCCGGAGGCAGTGCCAGATACTGTGCATAACCGCCGGGATAATGGGTTCCGAGCATTTTGTGGGAAGTACAGAGATTGACATGACCGTGCTTGCAGTACCAGCAGGTGCCGCAGCTGACATCGGGTGCAAGTGCTACACGGTCGCCAACTTTAAAATGTGTAATGGAACTGCTCACTTCAATAACCTCACCGGCAATTTCATGTCCCATGATCTGGTTTTTTACGCCGCCCTTTAAGCCGTTGTGATAATTTCTTACATCGCCGCCGCAGATGCCGCAGGCATGAACCTTGATCAGCATACCGCCCTCGGGGCACTGCGGAATGGGTCTTTCCTCCATTACAATATTCTCGATATCTTTGAAGACAGCTGCTTTCATAATCTTATTCATTATTTGTTGTCCGTCCTTTCTAATAAACGATCACCTACTGCTCCGTTTGGATGAATTATTGCAAACTGTTCCCTGGTATAATTCGTATACTGCATCAATGCAATACAGATGGAATCGAATACGGATATAACAGACATAGTGCTTGCTGTAGCCAACATATTGAATCGGCAGGGTTCTTTTTCAATTTTCACTTGAAGAAGCAGATTTGCTTCCCTTGCAATGACTGATTCAGGATTCTCGGTAACGCCGATCAGGGTGACCTTCTTTGCTTTGCAGGCCGGTATCAACTGTACGAGCTCCTTGGTGTTGCCTCCTTTACTGATTAAAATAAGAATGTCACCGGATTGCAGCAATCCTAAACCGCCGTGTGCCGCATCGGAAGGGGTAAGGAATACCGCAGGACGTTCAATGCAGTTAAGAGAATGTACTATTTTCCTTGCAGCCATTGCTGAGGTTCCGCATCCGGCGGCAATAGTTCTTCCTTTACAGTCGCCGATCAGTTGCACCGCCTTGACGACCTGATCCATATCAAGTGTTTGTAATAAGGATTGTATGGAATCGGCTTCGATTTGAATGGTACGTTTTATCTCGTCAGAAATCATTTTGTGTTCCATTTTTGTTTTCTCCTTTCATTATAAAATAAGAAAAATAAAAATAAGCTTTTTGACAAAACGGGAAAAAGACTATAAAATTTATGTATTATTAACAATACAACTCCCTTTTAAACTTATATTATATTATTTTAGTTAAAAAATCAATAGCTATTTACGAAATAATTTTCATTTTTTAAAAATAAAAATGTAGACAAATGAAAAATACTATGATAATATAAAAAAGAAGTGAAAAGTCATGAGAAAAAGTGAAACAAGAGTACAACTAAATAACTGAAATGGTAGTTTTTAACAATGATTTTCATGATATAATACTAAATAATGAAAACAAACGAGATAATACATAATGAAATGACAGGAGGTAATCGATCTGAGAGAACAGGATGTAAAGCTGTCTAGAATTAGGGATTATATCAGTAAGAATGGTTATACCGGAATGGTGCTAGGCAGACAGGACAATTTCAACTGGATATCCGGCGGCGGTAACAACAGAGTTGTGGTTCCGAAGGAGGAGGGCTTTGGTACGATTGTAGTAACCATGGAGAGTGTATCTATGGTAGCTCAGGTTATGGACGGTTCCCGTATCATGGATGAGGAAATGCAAAACCTGGAAGCAGAATATATACCGCTTAAATGGTATGAAGAGTCAATTAATGAAAGAGCGGTGAAGCTGGCCGGAGCGAAACCGGTCAGTGATATTCAAATAGCAGGTTCAGAGTATAAGCTGAGGGATATTTATAATCTGCATTTTCCGCTCACTGAAAATGAAATCGAGCGGTTAAAAAAACTCGGAGAGATTTCAGATTACATATTAAATAAGGTAGCGAAAGAAATAAAACCCGGGATGACGGATTATGAAGCCGAAGCAATGCTGTTGTATGAATATGCGAAGCAGAATATTCAATGTGATGTATTGCTTATCGGAACAGATGAGAGGATCTATAAATACCGGCATCCTTCACCGTCAGGCAGAAAGCTCGGCAAATATGTGCTTTTGCATCCGGCGGTCAGATACGGAGGACTTCATTGTAATATCACAAGATCAATTTATTTTGGAGATTCATTGCCCGAAGATATTGATAAAGCATATTCCGCAGTCAGCCGGATCGAAGCCTACTGCATGTCCATGTGCCGTACCGGCAACCGATGGTCCGATATTTTAGAGGGGCAGAAGCGGTTACTGAAAGAGCTGGATTTTGAAGACGAATGGAGGGGGCACTATCCGGGCGGAAGGACAGGATATTTTGTCTGTCAGGCCGATTTGTCACTCAGCAGTGAGAACCGGATATTAAACAATGAGGCGTATGACTGGTTTATTACAGTGACCGGAGCAAAGGTGGAAGAGCTTTCAGTGAACCATAACGGAACCATGATCCTGTGCTCCCATACCGGCATCTGGCCAGGTAAAAAGATAGGCCTGGAAGATATTACGTTTGATATACCTCAGATTATGATGAGGTAATCGACAAAGAATAAGGCTATTGCACGAAAGTGTTAGCGATAAAACTATATAACTATTCAATGGAGGGTTAGCTATGAAGAAAAGATTTTTTAGTGTTTTATTGGTGATTGCTGTAATTGCAGGTATGCTGGCAGGCTGCAGTTCGGGCAAATCAAGCGTTTCAACAGGAGATACCCCGGCAGAAAGCCAGGGGGGAAATACAGAGGTTACCAAAGCAGCAGATGATGGAATGACGATCGCATTTTGTTTCCAGGACTTAGAGACCGAATTCTGGGTTGCATCCTATGATTATGCAATTGCTGAATTTAAGGATCAGGGCATTAATGTAATTGAGTATAACGGTAATCAGGATCCGAACAAACAGCTGGAACAGGTAAATGATGCAATAGCACAGGGCGTTGATGCGATTTTATGTGTTCCCCAGGATAGTGACTCTGCCATTACAATTGCGAAAGCAGCTAATAATGCGGGTGTTCCGATCGCCTTTATCAACCGTGAGCCCTCTTCCAGTGACGGTATCAATTTCATTACCTGTGTGGCAGATAATGAGGCAATTTCTTATGAAGCCGGTAAATATATGGTAGCTCAGGCAAAAGCAAGATTTGAAAAAACCGGTGAAAAAGTAGTTGTGGGTCATATGATTGGTGACTTAGGTGATAACAATGCAGTATTAAGAAAAGAAGGCTTTGAAAGAGCTATGGCAGAAGCACCTGAGGTATTTGGTAATGTAGTGGAAATCGCAACTGAGTGGGATGCTAATACCGCATTAGCTAATTTAAAGAGTGCATTACAGTCCAACCCTGATATTTCCTTGATTTTCTGCGGATCTGACTTCTTATATCCTCAAATTCAGGTAGCCTTAGAGCCTCTTGGTTTATGGAATAAGATCGGTGAAGATAAGCATGTTATCCTGGGAGCTGTTGACGGTGATGCCGGTGCCGGTAAGTTAATGGACGAAGGATATGTTGATGCAACGGCTGTACAGGACGTATATTATGAGACACAGGCCTGCATCGATGCATTAGTAAAATCAGTGAATGCTGGTGATAAACAGCCAAGTGAAAGAATCGTTGACCCTGGCTTTGCATTAACACAGGAGAACCTTACTGAGAAGCATGATGACATGTGGGGAAATGTTGTTGGGAAAAAATAAAGAAATAAAGCATTAGTAATATTGCTGTATCAGGGGGATAGCCCCCTGATATAACAATATTGGCGGAATGCAAAAAAGGAGGCCAATACTCATTGTTTAAAATAAAGAATTTAAATAATAATTCACAAAGCATCTTAAAAAGGATATTAATATCGGAATATTTTATCCTTTTTTTGAGCGTAGCTTACTTTTTAGTTGTTGCAGCCATTGTGCCTACAATGTTTACTCTGCATAACGTAAGTAATATACTTTCAAATATTTGGCCTTTACTTGCAATTGCAATTGGGCAGACATTTGTATTACTGTTAGGCGGTATCGATTTATCCCAGACCTCGGTTATATCCATAACAAGCGTAATGGGATCAATGCTGATTTCGAGTTCCTTCAACCCTGCCAAATTTGGCAAATCACCGCTGTGGGGCTGGTTCATCAAGGAGACAGGCGGATTGTTTGCTGATATGCCGGAGGTTGTGGCAGTTATCCTCTGTATCATTGTTATGCTGGCAATCGGATATTTCATCGGTGCCTTGAATGGCTTAATGGTAGCAAAGACCAGAATTCCTGCTTTTATGGTTACCCTGATAACCCAGATGTTTTTTGCTGCCATAGCTTTGTATATCACACAGTCGCAGAATATTACAGGAATACCGGCCGGCTTCAGTGCCATCGGATCGGAAGGAATGGGCATGATCCCCTATTCTCTTTTGGTTACGGCAGCTCTTCTTTTACTCGCGCACTTTATCCTGTCCAAGACAGTATGGGGACGTTATATCTATTCCACCGGTGCCAATATCAGAACGGCCAGGGTTTCCGGTGTTCCTACGGTTAAGACTACCGTGTTTGTGTATGGAATCAGTGGATTATGTGCTGCGGTAGGTTCTGTATTATATACAGGAAGATTGATGATGGGCCGCCCTACCCTCGGAGATACTATGCTGATGGATGTAATCGGTGCAACCGTAATCGGTGGAACCAGTATGTTCGGTGGTAAAGGTAAAGTAGTCTGGACTTTATACGGAGTTATTTTCTATTGTATTTTGTCCACCTCCTTAACTCATTTGAAATTAGATTCCTTCACGGTTAATGTGGTGAAAGGTGTAGTTATCATTCTGGCAGCAACCTTAGATGTAATCAGATCCAGAATCCAGCAGCAGAATACTACTGCGAAAAGCGTAAAAAAGGAGGCGAATGAGGATGAATAATCAAAATGAAGCATTAAGCTTACAAAACATCAGCAAAGCTTTCTTTGGCGTTTATGCATTGACGGATGTTAATATCAGTATCGGCAAAGGTGAGGTTGTAGGTCTCATTGGTGAAAACGGAGCCGGTAAATCAACCATGATGAATATCATCGGCGGGGTTCTGCAGCCTAATGACGGAAGCATGACGATAAACGGTGAAGCCTATGATCCGAAATCACCTGCAGATGCGAAACAGAATGGAATTGCTTTTATCCATCAGGAATTAAACTTGTTCAATAATTTAAGTATATTAGATAATATGTACATTAGCTCCTATCAGACAATCCCCGGCACACCATTTCTGAATAAGAAAAAAATGTTCAGCGAAGTAAAGAAAACATTAGAATCAGTTAACTTAGACATTTCACCTGATACAATTGTTGAAAAGTTATGTATGGGTGAAAGACAGTTAGTGGAGATAGCAAAGGCATTATCTGCAAATCCTGATATCATTATATTTGATGAGCCGACTACCTCTCTTACGGTAATTGAAACACAGAAATTATTCTCTATTATTAAGAAATTACGTGAAAACGGAAAATCTATTATATACATATCTCATATCCTGGAGGATGTATTAAATTTAGCTGATAAAATTGTAGTTTTAAGAGATGGAAAAGTAACAGATTGTGCAGAAAAGTCTGCTTATACGGTGGAGCGGATGATTTCTTCCATGGTAGGAAGGAAGATTGAGCAGCTATATCCTTCCCAGCTGCCCGTACCCCAGGATCAGACTCTGCTTGAAGTTAAGAATTTAAGCCAGGCAGGCATTATTAAAGATATTAATTTCACGGTAAACCGGGGTGAAATTGTCGGCATCTATGGGCTGATGGGCTCCGGAAGAAGCGAGATGGCTAACATAATCTTTGGTTTGGAACCCTTTGAAGCAGGTGAAATCCTGTTTAAAGGTGAACAACTGAAGGAGCAGGATCCAATCCTTCGAATTGAGAAGGGTATGGCCTTTGTAACGGAGAACAGGCGTGAGGAAGGACTTTTAATGGATTTTTCCATCTATAATAATGTCAACCTGGTATCTTTAAAGAAGAATGCAAAGCTGATGAACATTATTGACAATAAGAAGGTGGCAGAGCAGGTGGAAGAGTCTAGGAAGGCCCTTCGTATTAAATGTGATAATGTAAGGCAGCCTGTTAAGTCCTTATCAGGAGGCAATCAGCAGAAGGTAGTAATCGGCAAATGGCTGATCAGCAAACCGGAGCTGTTGATTGTAGATGAGCCGACCAGGGGTATTGACGTTGGTGCCAAATCGGAAATTTACCATATCATCAACAATCTTGTGAAAGAAGGTATCGGTGCATTAATCATCTCCTCTGAGATGGAAGAGCTGATGGGAATCTGTAACCGTATCATCGTAATGAAGAAAGGCGAGATTACAGGCTGCTTAAATCACGAGGAATTCAGCCAGGAGAGTATTGTCAGTCTGGCCTTTGCCCAAAATAATACCGCCAAGGGGCAGAAGGAAGGAGAGTAGTGATGAGAGAAAATAAGAATTTAAAACTTCTGGTCCTGAAAAGGTTTCCTATTATATTGTTTGTTATCATTTTTATCATTTTCGGTATCTTTTCGTCAAACTGGTTTACCTTTAAGAACGCGGAAAATATATTAAGTCAGTCCTCCTACATCGGCATCCTGGCAGCAGCGATTACATTGGTTCTGCTTACCGGGGGAGTGGATATCTCCATCGGATCCAATATGTTTTTATCTGCTTCAATAGCAGGGCTTTTGATGCAAAATGGCTGGCCGATCTGGGCGGCTGTTATCGTATGTATTTTAACGGGTCTGATCTATGGATATGTGAATTCATTTCTGGTAGTCCGGCTGAAGATTGTTCCCTTCATTGCTACTCTGGGAACGATGACAGCGGGAAGAGGTATTGCCTTAATTATCACAAGATCGGCCGGTGTATCTCTTCCAAAGCCATTGATCAGCGGCTTTGGATCCGGCAAGTTATTTGGTCTTATTCCCTATCCGGTTATCGTATTTCTGTTAATTATAATTGTGGTATCTGTTTTCCTGAAATATGTTCCGATGGGAAGACGCATCTACGCAGTCGGTAATGACCCCGAATGTGCGAAAAAAGCAGGAATTAATGTGAATAGAACCGTATCCTTTGTATACATTACCTGCGGTGTACTTGCTGCAATCGCAGGAATCGTTTCCGCTGCACAGATCGGTAATATCAATGCTGGATTTGGTGTGGGATATGAGTTTAACGCAATTGCTGCATCAGTTCTCGGTGGAACCAGTATGACCGGAGGTATCGGAACGGTATTCCCGGGAGCGCTGATCGGAACGCTGATTATGCAGATGATTCAGGCAGGGCTTGTCTATATGCAGGTGGATCTATATATCCAGCCCATCGTTAATGCACTGATTATCCTATTGGCGGTGTTCCTGGACAGTGTCAGAACGAATTATATCAAGAAGCTGGATTCCAGGAATATCAGAGTGGATTAAGGAACAAATTACAGTATCAACCGCAACTTTAAGCATTCCCGGTCAATAGGTGCAATTTACATCAGCACAGGGAATGCTTTTCTATTACGGCTCAGATTTTATTCCGATAAGGAGGAGAGCATATGAGGAAAAGGATACTCAGGAAGCTCCGAAATAAAAGTACAAAAGTAAAAGGCAGAACCTTAAGTTTAAAGATAAAATTAATCCTTTCTTTTACCCTTCTGATTTTATTGTCATCCCTTCTGTTTGGCTTGATTTCCGTTAATATAGCAGCTGATATATTGACAAAGGAAGCAAAGCAGTCTTTGATTACCTTTGCCGCGGATGCTGCAAAGCTGGAGGAAAGCCGCCTGGAGACCCAGGGTCTGTCCCTCGAGACATTAACCTTGCTTGATTCCATGAAAGCAATGAAATGGGAGGAGCAAAAACCGATTCTGATAAATCTGTATGAGCGAACGGATTATAACGAGCTGGGGATAGTTTCTGCGGAGGGGGTGGTTGCTTATGTCAGCGGCAGATCAGAAGTACTGGCGGACACAGATCCGGCATGGAAGGCACTTCAGGGTGAGGAGAATG
>JARKQP010000841.1 GCA_029974875.1 Mobilitalea sp. | reverse complement strand
CGGTTCAACCAGATGATGGATGAGCTAAATGAACTGGAAATCAGCCTGTTTAGAACAAAGATCCGGGAGCAGAGGACAAAGCTGAAATACATCAGCCAGCAGATAAGGCCCCACTTCATCCTGAATGCATTAAATTTAATCTATACCTATGATGTAAGGGAATTTGACCTGGCGAAGAAAAGGGTGCTGTATCTGACGAAATATTTCCGGTATATCGTGAATCTCCCGGTGGATTTTGTACTGCTGGAAAAGGACTTCCAGCACGTGGAAACATATTTGCAGATCAAGAAGGAGAGGTATCTGGACCGGCTGGATTATGTGGTGGAATGGGAAAGCCAGGTGGGAAGTGTGGCAATTCCACCCCTGATTGTACAGACCTTTGTGGAGAACTGTGTCAAATATGCGATTAAAAATGAAGAGAAGCTGTTTGTCTTTGTGCTGGCCCGTGAGTGGGAGGGAAGGCTAAAAATATCCATCACGGATACGGGAAACGGCTTCAGGGAAGAGACCTTAAAGACCATACAAAGGTTCATAGAGACCAGGGTTTACCAGGATAACCTGGGGATTGGCATCCAGAATGCAATCGAGCGGATGGACATCCTGTATCAGGAAAGAGTGGAAATTAAGGTCAGCAATGCTCCGACGGGAGGGGCTGTCGTGGAGATCAGCTTGCCCTTGAATGGATAGAATGAATGGATGAAGGGATACAGCGGAAATGGAGGAAATATGTATAATGCATTGATTGTTGATGATGAACCGAGGAGCGTTGATGCGGTTGAAACGAATATTGAATGGATAAAATGCGGCATCCGCCAGGTTTATAAGGCTCTGAATATGGAAGCTGCAATTTCCATCATCAAGGCGCATAGGATTGACATACTGATCTGTGATATCGAGATGCCCGGAGGTTCCGGGCTGAACCTGTTGGATTGGATAAGGAACAGTAAATATGAGATTAACTGTATTTTTGTGACCTGCCATCCTGAATTTGATTACATGAGAAAGGCGATCCAGCTAAAATGCTATGACTATGTCCTAAAGCCCATTGACTATTCCGAATTATCCCGGATTATCGCAATGCTGGTGAAAAAGCTGGAGGCCCTTTCCTCCGGGGACAAGGATGTTGAGGCCGTGAAGTGGGGAAGGCTTACGGATTACCAGATCAAAGAGAGGGAAAATGAGATCTGTGAGCAGGATGTAGAGCAGAAGGTAAAAAAGTACATCCGGGACCATATGGTTGATTCCTTCACTGTTACGGACATTGCCAGGGAGCTTAATTTTAATCCCCAGTATTTAATGAGGGCCTTTAAAAATAAAACGGGGCTTAGCATTGTTGATTATATCACCCAGGCCAGGATGGAGACGGCCACCCATATTCTGAAGGATACAAAGATACCCATCAAGGATGCTGCATTCATGGTAGGATACTCGGATTATGCTTATTTTACAAGAGTTTTTAAGAAGGAATACGGTATGTCACCGACGGAATACCGGAGCAGGGAGCAGACACGCCCTAATATGCAAAAGTAAATATGACCGGTAGGCTGGTTTTGTGCAGTATTGTAAGAGTTTGGGTGTTAGGCAGAATGGGGATAAAATAAAAAGTGACAAAACAACAGGTCATTTTAGTCCAAGTGCAGGTAATTATTTTGCTATAATAGCAGAATACTTTTTGTTATTATTGTAAACATCAACAAAACACTAGGAGGGTTTATGAAAATGAAACAGTTTAAAAAGTATTTGTCAATGGCAATGATACTTATCCTTGCAGTCGCTTTGCTGGCAGGGTGCTCCTCAGGCAAATCTAACGAAACTGCAGGAGGGGGAAGCGGAGCCGGAGAGACCCAGGGAGCTGCGCCGACAGCCGGCAGTGGGGAGCCCTATGAAATAGCGGTGGAGGTAGTAAATATTTATCAGGATTATGCAGACCTTGCCGAGGTAGAGGCTGCAATCAATGAGATTACCTTACCGGCCATCAACTGCAGCATTAAGCTGGTGCCGGTACCGATTCCTGAGCAGGGCACGAAACTAAGTCTTTCC
>JARKQP010000823.1 GCA_029974875.1 Mobilitalea sp. | reverse complement strand
GGTTTCTCACAGAGAAATATTGCCGGCTCCGAGTGGTGGGAGCAGCTTGTGAGACTTGCCAAGGAAGAAGCAGAATACTTAGGGATAGAGCTTACTGTATATGATGGTGGAAATGATTTGACCAAGCAGATGGCTGATATTGAAACTCTGGTAAACTTAAAGCCGGATTCCATTATCATCAACCCC
Organism: Mobilitalea sp.; assembly: GCA_029974875.1. The sequence goes on along the minus strand of JARKQP010000823.1, from coordinate 1,460 downwards.
TTCCATTCCACGGGTGTGCTGCCTTCCGTTGAAAAGGTACACGAAGCCGGAATTCCATTAACTGTTGTAAACTGTGCATTGGATGCAGAGGGCTCACCCTTTACCTTCGTATCCTGTGATGTAGAAAACAGCGGTTTCCAATCTGGATATCAATTAGCCAAAGCGTATGATGAGAAATACGGCTGGAAGGATGAGGTTAAGGCATTGGTGCTGTCCGCAGCTGCACAGGAAGAGGAGTCCGATTTAAGAAGATGGGGGCAGATTGCAGGATATAACGATTATATGCTTGAAAAATACGGCAAATCCAACCTGGATATTGTTGCCTACCGGTATTATAATTGGCAGCCTGAGCCTGCCATGAATGAGACCCTGGATGCCTTGCAGGCAAATGCTGACCTGGATATCATTTTCGCTGCCTGTGACGGCGGTGCCCAGGGAGTAGTTGCAGCCCTTGATTCCGTTGGAAAATCCGGTGACATTATGATTACCTCCATAGATGCCAGAAAAACGGTACTGGAGTGGATCGATTCCGGGGATAAAGGCGTAGTTGCTACCGTGGCAAATGACCCCAGGATGATGGGCAAATGGGCAGTATATCTTGCCGCACTCCAGGCTGACGGCCTTACTACTCCGTCCACCTTCTATGTACCAAATACCTGCTATACGAAGGATAACGTGGCCTCCGTCTATGACCCAAACTCAACCTATTAATAGCTGGTCATTCATATAGCATGAATCCTCGTCCTGGCAGCCTATTCCCGATGGTACAGCCTGCCGGGACGATGAATTTAAATATTTAATATGTATATTTGGAACCGTAAGGAGTTGGAGATATGGAGTGCCCTAAGGCAGTAGTATTAAAAAATATAACGAAAAAGTTTTCAGGCATAAAAGCCTTGGATGATGTCACATTACATGTGGAGCAGGGTGACATTCATGCCTTAGTTGGTGAAAACGGTGCAGGTAAGTCCACCTTGATGAAAATACTGTGCGGAAGCTATTCCCACCATTCAGTGGAAGGTCAGATATCCATCCTTGGAAATGAAGTAAAGCTGAATAACCCAAAAGAGGCAAATCAGCATGGGATAGTCATGGTACATCAGGAGCTGGCGCTGATTCCGGAGTTAAGCGTGGCGGAAAATATGTTTTTGGGAAATCTGCCGTTTAAGAATGGCGTGGTGGATTGGAAAACTGTCTATAGCAAATCCCAGGAGACCTTAAAGCAGCTGGCTCTGGATATTGATGTGCGTATGAAGGTAAAGAGCCTGAGTGTGGGGCACCAGCAGCTGGTGGAGATATCGAAGGCCATACTCCTGGGCGGAAAGGTCATGATCCTGGATGAGCCTACGGCGCCGCTGACGGGCAGGGAGATTGAACTTCTTTTCAAAGTAATCAGGAAATTAAAGGAGCAGGGTATTACCATTATATATATATCCCACAGGCTGGAAGAGATATTTTCC
>JARKQP010000822.1 GCA_029974875.1 Mobilitalea sp. | reverse complement strand
TAACTATTCTTCAGGGAATCTTTATTATAGGCGTGTCTGAGTTGGTGGCTTTGCCTTTTACCTTGAAATTTGACCAGATCTCCACGAATATCTGCCTGGCCGTGGCACATACCCCTTTGAACCAGCTTATTATCCTATGGGGGTTGCCAATCTTCCTGGCGGTTGCTTTTCTCTGCTTCGCGGTATCAGATATATGTAAAAGAAAGATCTTGGAATATGTGGCAGAGGCCCAGGAGCTGCCGGAGCCGGAGATCCCGGGGGAGGTAAAGGCCAAAAAGGAAATAAAGGTGCAAAAGGAAATAAAGACCCAAGCAGAAGCAAAGGGCCAAAAGCCGGCGCGGATCTTTGACGTAAAGGTATCTGATATCCTGAGGAGCCTGACGGCCTCTGATTTGTTTGTCATTACCATCTCACTCTGCGCCATAGGCCTGGTGCTGATTCCCGAGCTGGTCTATGTCCAGGACATATATTCCGGAGATTATAAAAGGGCAAATACCATGTTTAAGCTTACTTACCAGGCCTATATCATGTTTGGGCTCAGCATGGGATATATTTTCCTGCGCCTGCTCCGGTATGGCAGTACAGCACGCCAAAAGAGGGTTGCAGTAACAGGACTGGTCCTCTTCCTTATGACGGTATGCTATATACAGAATGCAGTAAATTCCTGGTACGGGAATATCTTCAAGCCGTCAGGCTATGAAGGCCTGGACGCGACAGCCTTTATGGAGACGACAATGCCGGACGACGACCTGGCAATTAACTGGCTGAATGAGCATGTAACAGGTATGCCGGTGGTCCTGGAGGCGCCGGGCGACAGCTATACGGATTATGAAAGGGTGTCGGTAATGACGGGACTGCCGACCATACTTGGGTGGCATACCCATGAATGGCTCTGGAAGGGAGAGCTGTCCCTTTTGGATGCACGCACCTCGGACATTGAAAAGATATATACTGGGACAGATGAGGCTTATGTAAGAAGCTTATTGGATAAATACCAGGTGTCCTATGTCTATGTGGGCAAGCTGGAGGAGGATAAATATACGACGATTAACCATGAGATGCTAAAGAGCCTGGGTGAAATTGTTTTTCTAAGCCCGGCCGATGGAACCAAAGACTATGAAACCTACATTGTTCAGATAAAATAAGACAGAATATCTTGCATAACAGGCCACGAAAAAAGTGGCAGAACGGAGATTTGTTTATGAGCAAATTTTATACAAGGTTATTTAGCCGGCGGAATTTCCTACTAGCCCTTGGTATCAGCATTTTATTTCTTGCAACCGGTAGTAAGGCTGTATCTGCAGCCGAGCAGGCATATTTGATTAAGGTGAACCGTGCCTGCAATACAATCACAGTTTATGAAAAAGATAAGAAGGGTGCCTATACGGTTCCTGTCAAAGCAATGCTCTGCTCTGTGGGGACAGGCAACCTGACCATTACAGGCACCTTCCAGACAAAAGCGAAATACCGTTGGAAATTATTGATGGGTGATGTGTACGGACAGTATGCAACCCGGATTGTGAAGGGGATCCTGTTCCACTCCGTATATTATTATGAAAATAACAATCCGGCCACCTTATCCGTCAATCAATATAATAAACTTGGCAATGCGGCATCCCACGGCTGCATCAGGGTAAATGTTGCAGATGCAAAATGGATTTATGATAACTGCCCTGTAGGCACCACAGTGGTTATTTATGATGATAAAAAGAATCCGGGACCCTTGGGAAAACCGGAGGCCATCAAAATCACTGCCGGCAAGGGCTGGGATCCTACAGATCCGGATCCCAGGAATCCCTATCTGGCAAAAGCACCTGAAATTAAAGGGGCGAAGAACCTGACCGTCGTCCAGGGAAAAAAATTGGATCTGCTGGCCGGAATTACAGCCCTATCCGCCACAGGCACCAATATAACGAAGCAGATTAAGGTTAAGGGCAAGGTTGATGTAAACACACCCGGTAAATATGAGATTACATATACGGTAAAGGATGCCCTGGGTATGACCGCAGGCAAAACAGTCCTGGTGACAGTGGAGGAAAGTGATGCCCCGGTGGAATTTACAGGCATCGGTGACAGGGTAGTCCAGGATGAGGAATTAATAACAAGGGAGCTTGCCCTGGATGGGGTAGAAGCATATCAGGATGGAAAAGAGTTAGACCAGTCAAAAATAAATGTAATAATTGAAAAACTGGAAGAAGGAAATTATTTCTTGACCTATCAGGTGCTGCGGGGGGATAAAATCCTGGCAGAGGAGCATGCTGATGTAGTGGTCGATGGGACGGCACCGATTTTCCTAAGTGTTCCGGAATTGAATCTAACTGAGGGAGAGATCCCAAGCGCAGACAGTGTCCTGTCCGACGTAACCGTAGTTGATAATTATTCAGAGGAGGGCTTCATTACTTTAGAAGCTAGTATTACTGGAGGGAAGAATAAGGATTGCCGGATTACGGTCAAGGCCACGGATGAAGCAGGGAATACAGCTACCGCCAATGTGGTGATTTATTATAATTAAATTACAGGAACCTAGGCCGTGTTCCTGTAAGCCCTTCCATAACCTATATTACAGGAGCAAAGGCATGCTCCTGTAATCGGGATGCACGGCGTAAAGCGGCGCCTTTTATCAGAAGTCCCAGAGGTTAAAAAGGCAGCTTCTGAGAACTTAAATAATTATAAACAATATTATATTTTTATAAGGTATTATTTTGGGGATTGCATACAATCTGATCTATGGTATAATTATACCGATATTACTTATAGTAATAAAATGGGAAAATAAGGCAACCAATAAACCAACGTTGATCCAAAAAAGCTTGGACAATAGAAAGGAGAAAAATTCTCCTTTCTCACAATTGAAAGGAGAATTCATGAATAAGTATTCCGAAATTACCCCGGAAATTACCCGGCTTACTGAGTTGTGCAAGAAGAATACAATGATAGCCCCTGAACTATATACTGTGTACGATGTAAAACGTGGTTTAAGAGATATCAATGGAAAAGGTGTGTTGGCGGGACTTACTGACATCTGTGAAATTGTATCTCATAAGAAGGTAGAGGGCGAAGTGTTGCCTTGTGAAGGTAAATTATATTACCGTGGTGTTGATGTAGAGGAATTTATTTCCGGATATATGGAGGAAAAGAGGTTCGGCTTCGAGGAAGCCGCTTATCTTCTGTTATTTGGCAATCTTCCGATAAAGGAACAGCTGGACAGTTTTGTTAACTTATTAGAAAATTACAGGGAGCTGCCACCTAGCTTTGTCAGGGACATAATTATGAAGGCTCCGAGTAAGGATATGATGAATACCTTATCAAGAAGTGTCCTTACTCTTTATTCCTATGATGATATGGCTGACAATATCTCAATGGAGAATGTCCTAAGACAAAGTCTCCAGCTGATAGCATTATTTCCTTTGCTGTCCGTATACGGATATCAGGCTTATAGCCACTACCACCATAATAAAAGCTTAGTCATCCATCCGCCGAAGGAAGGGCTGTCAACAGCAGAGAATCTGTTGTACATGCTCCGTCCCAATAAGAAGTATACGGAGCTGGAAGCAAAGATCCTGGATGTGGCGCTGGTGCTCCATGCAGAGCATGGCGGCGGTAATAACAGTTCCTTCACAACCCATGTGGTAACCTCCTCAGGCACGGATACATATTCCTCTGTGGCTGCATCCTTAGGCTCCTTGAAGGGTCCCAAGCACGGCGGTGCCAATATTAAGGTTATGCAGATGTTTGACGACATGAAGGAAAAGATCGGGGACTGGGAGGATGAAGAGGAGATTAGTGCTTATCTTTCCGATATTTTAAATAAGAAAGCTTTTGATAAAATGGGCCTGATCTATGGTATGGGACATGCTGTTTATTCTATTTCCGATCCGAGAGCCAATGTCCTGAAGCAGTATGTAAGAAGCCTGTCCGAGGAAAAGGGTCTGATGAAGGAATTTGGCTTATATGAAAAGGTAGAGCGCCTTGCACCTGAAATCATAGGAAAGGAAAGAAGGATGTACAAGGGAGTCAGCGCAAATGTAGACTTCTACAGCGGCTTTGTTTACCATATGCTGGATCTTCCAAAAGAGCTGTACACCCCGATTTTCGCCATAGCCAGAATTGCAGGCTGGAGCGCCCACCGTCTGGAAGAATTAAATAATGCTGGAAAAATTATCCGTCCAGCCTATGAAAGCATCAGTAAGAGAAAAGGCTATATTCCTCTGGACCAGCGGAGCGCTGAATAATTCCGGCAGACGGACTTTAAAATTCATTGCTAAAAGGCAGACAAGTTTAAGTCAATTGCTAAAATTTACTTTAAAAAAAGAAATAAATTCTAGCATACTTCGACTCTTTCTGCACATACTATGACTGTAACAACTTAAAGAAATATTTTGAAGGTATATTTCTTTGGGTGGTAAACAACAACACAAATTATTTTGATAATATGAATCAGAATATGAAATGGAGGAGTTTATATGTCAAGTAGAAACAGAGCAGAAGTTCCAGAAGCAAAGGAAGCATTAAACCGTTTTAAATATGAGGTTGCCAATGAAATCGGCGTTCCTTTAAAGCAAGGCTACAATGGAGATTTAACTTCGAAGCAGAATGGTTCCGTAGGCGGTTATATGGTTAAGAAAATGATCGCAGATTACGAAAACAGAATGGCAGGCAAATAATAAATAGTAAAGTAAATTTGATTAATAATGCGGTTGTCAAGTGATTGGCAACCGTATTTTTTAGGCGGTTAGTCCTAATAACTTATTGCAATCTTGGTCAGGATAGGATAAACTTACAATAAAAAAGTTGACAAATATTTATAATATAATAAAATATAATTTGAAGCCATTAACAGTAACAAATGTCCAGTCGGGGACAGTCCAGAAGACCGTAAAATGTCCAGTCCGGGAGATGAGTGATTTTTTTCCTCTCCAAAGGACAAGGATTAGAAAACAATCCCTTGGGATTTGAAAGACAATCCTTTGGGAAATGGAGAATTGGTATGAGAGTAATAGCGGGGAAAGCAAGAAGATTACAGCTAAGGACGCCGGAGGGAATGGAAACCAGGCCGACGACGGATAGGACGAAGGAGACACTGTTTAATATCCTGAATCCCTATCTGACGGATTCTGATTTTTTGGATTTGTTTGCCGGCAGTGGAGCCATAGGCATTGAGGCCCTATCAAGAGGAGCCAAGTATGCTGCTTTTGTGGAAAATAATAAAGCTGCCGTGGAATGTATCCGCGGAAACCTTCGAACTACCAGGCTGGAGGAGAAAGCGGAGGTAGTTGCTTATAATGCAGTGGAAGCCATCCGTGTCCTGGAGGTCAAGGGGAAGGTTTTTGACGTGATCTTTATGGATCCGCCCTATAACAACCAGTATGAGAAGGATGTGCTCCTCACCCTTCAGAACTCCAATATTATATATTGTGATACCATTATCGTGATTGAGGCCGCCCTAAGGACGGATTTCGATTATTTAGAGGATACAAGATTCCGTATTTATAAGAAAAAGGAATATAAGACAAATCAACATGTTTTTATTGAAATAAAATGATTTGGGCATCGAACGGACGGATTTAGGCTGTGAGATGAATATAGGGCAAAGTCCCGCAAAAAAACATACGAGACAAAAGTTCCGCAAAAACATACGAGGCGAAAGTCTCGAAAAAAACATACGAGGCGAAGGTCTCACAAAAAACATACGAGACAAAAGTTCCGCAAAAACATACGAGACAAAAGTCTCGAAAAAAACATACGAGACTTAGGAGGTATGAATGAAGGTCGGTATTTATCCC
>JARKQP010000800.1 GCA_029974875.1 Mobilitalea sp. | reverse complement strand
GGGCACGCACGGGGGTGGATGCCATAGGTCTTGATGCCCCTGAGGTATATGACGGCATATCTGTAGATATAAGCAAGACCTATATAACCGATGTATTGGATGCTTATGGAGTATGGACCAACCCTGAGGGGGCAAGGGCTTCTGAATGGATAGACAAGTGGCAATTCAAATGCCTCCAGGATTACAGCCTGGGAGATTGGGGGGCCAATGCAAGAAGTGAGACTCTAAAAGCGATAAAGGCCAAAGACCCTTCAGGTTTAAACGCCATATTGGAGGGTTACCGTGATGTGATGAATGCATTGGGAGGCAATACCATAACTCCTCCGGGGTGGGAATGCGATGCTTCAATCAAGGAACGTCAGCTGGAAATGGCTTTTCTGACTACGATGGGAACCATGTTTACCCTTCATAGCGGCGATATGACATTTGTGGGACAGGATATAATAGCTGCGTGGCCGGAGGAGGATGAGGAGGTGGTGTTCCGCCTCATGAGGACACAGTCCGGCTACAGGGCATTGGCTCCAACGGGCTTAAGAGTGAAGCTTCCTACCAATGACGACAGTAAATATTTTGCATTCAAGCGCACCAACAGGGAAGGGGATGTAAAGGCTCTTGTAATCCTAAACTTCCAGGATACGGAGCAGACGATAACTGTAAAGCTGAACAACAGCGGTATCAGCATACCTCAAACCCCTATTGACCTGCTGAGCGGGAGTGCTGCAGCAGCAATCACTTCCTCAAGCTATACCATAACCTTGCAGGCGTATGGATACGCGATTCTCGGTGTAAACTGACAAATCCGGTTTTGTATAAGGCGGAATATATTTCCGCCTTATACAATTATTTGTGTAAGGCTGTAATTTGTATAGAATATGATTATCAAAGAGATAATTTTCTTTATTTATGGAGTATTGAAATTTAGACAAAAAAAGTTGAATAAAAACAAAAATACTACCCTTCATATTCTGAGAAAAACAAATTATAATCTAAATATAATTTCAGAAAAAAGTCTGTAATCAATTAATCCTACATTATTTCATAATTCTTTTCGGACCCGATATAATACAAAAATAAATAAAAAAGTAAAAACAGGAGGTAAAAGTATGTTTAAAGGTAAAAAGTTTATTTCTATGGTGATTGTTTTAACGCTTTTAGCTACGATTTTAGGTGTAGTTTCACCAGCAGGCGTTAATACCGCTCAGGCGGCAAGAGGCAATATAGGCCTCTCGGGAACATTTACAGCCTCATCCGTTGCCGGAGCAGCTTATGACCAGAACAAAGCCAAGGATGGAAATATTTCCACTTACTGGCAGGCGGGCAGTACAACAATGCCCCAGTGGCTCCAGGTTGACCTTGGAGGACTATACAGCCTGAGCAAGGTTGAGCAGACTTTTGCAGCGGTTGCCACGTGGAAATTCAAAATTGAAGGCTCCATAGACGGATCAAACTGGGCAGTTCTGGTGGACAAGCAAACAGGTGCAAGCGGAAAGACCTTCAGCGAAAATGCATCCGGCACCTTCAGGTATATCAAACTGACAGTTACAGGAGTTAACACAGCGCTGCCGGCCACCAGTGCGGAATTCACCATTATTGGCTCAAACGAGGGCATGAATATTGCGGTGGGAAAAACCATGACTGCATCATCACAACAGACGTATTATGAAGCCGGCAGAGCAGTAGATGATAATATAAATTCCTTCTGGTGTGCAGCTTCTGCTTCATACCCCCAGTGGATTCAGGTGGACCTGGAAAGCCCTGCAATGATTACCGGTGTAGAGCAGAATTTCCTGGATGTGGATA
>JARKQP010000765.1 GCA_029974875.1 Mobilitalea sp. | reverse complement strand
CCGATCATAAGATATCTATGAAAGAGAAATAGAAAGTGGATCATCTGGCCGCAGGAATTCATGAAATGAGGTAGCTATGAAGTATTTATTTGTGGTAGCGCATCCCGATGATGAGGTATTAGGTGCAGGCGGAACGATTGGAAAGCTTACGGCTGAAGGAAATAGGGCGGAGGTATGCATTCTCTGCGGGGAAGCCGGAGCCAGGAAGAACAGGCCGGAAGCTGGAAAATTACGTAAGGATATTGTCAGGTGCAATAGGATACTGGGAGTAAGCCGGGTCTTTCTTGGCAGCTTTCCCAATATTGAATTTAACTGTGTTCCCCATTTAAAAATGGTACAGTTCATAGAAAAAATCATGACGATAGCGCAGGCGGATATCATATTTACCCACCATCCCAGTGATTTAAATAATGACCATTACCAAACGTCTATTGCATGCCAGGCGGCAGTCCGGCTCTTCCAGCGCAACCCGGATGTCAAGCCCATCAAGGAGCTTAACTTCATGGAAATACCGTCCTCTACGGAATGGGGGCTGAACACCTCCCTCCGTCCCTTTACGCCAAATTTATTCATAGAAATTAGGGAAAAAGGAGTAGGACAAAAGCTGAAAGCCCTTTCCCAGTATGAGGGAGTGATGAGGGAATATCCCCATCCCCGCAGCGAAGCTGCAATCAAAGGGCTGGCAGCCTACCGGGGATGCCAGGCAGGCCTTAAGTATGCGGAAAGCTTTGAAACTGCCTTCCGCAGGGAAGTGTGAGAAGAAATTCTAAGACACCACAAGACGGTGCCTAAGAATTTCTAACTCTCACACTGGAAGAACGCAAATGCAGCGTTCTTCCCACCGAAAGCGTGAGTCTATTACAGGCAGCACTAGCCGGAAAAGAGGCAGCGATGCGAGGAATATATGAAAGAAAGATAAAGCAGATATTAGACAGAATAATCAGCGGTGGACTCCTTTTGCTTCTGTGTCCCCTGCTGCTTTTGATCAGTGTCCTGATTAAGCTTGAGGACGGAGGAAAGGTATTGTTTACCCAGTACCGGCTCGGCAGGGACAGGATACCGTTTAAGATATATAAATTTAGGACGATGAAAGAAAACCATAAGGCTCCAGATAAGAGGGCATACCGGGGAGATGACCGGATCACCAGGGTAGGTGCTGTGCTCCGGAAAACCAGCCTGGATGAACTGCCCCAGCTTTTTAATATATTGAAAGGGGATATGGCCATCATCGGACCCAGACCCATATTGCCGGAGGAGGCGCAGCTTCCCGAAGGGAACCTTCCATATGAAAAAAGGTTTTCCTGTCTCCCAGGATTATGCTGCACCGTGGATATTAAGTACCGGGCAACAGCTGACAGGAAGCTCCAATTTACAATGGATGCTTCCTATGCGGAAAATATTAAATTTATTCAGGATGTCCTGATTGCAATTCGGACGGCAAAAACGGTGCTGACCGGTAAAAATGTATATCCAGAAGCGCCGCCTGATAACAAGGAGGAGTAGATAAGTATGAGAATTGCTATTCATCAGCCGGACTATATCCCATATTTAGGATACTTTTATAAGATTTCTAAGGCTGATTTGTTTGTTTATTTGGACGATGTCCAATTTTCTAATGATAATATGCACCACAGGAACTATATCAAGACACCCCAGGGGAAGAAGAGACTTACCATACCCCTTAAGTACCATTTTAAGGATAGCATCAACGAGGTACGTACCAGGGATGAACTGAATTGGAGGGAGCAGCACCTGAATCTTCTGGCGGTCAATTACCAGAAGAGCCTGCATTTTCAGGAGATATTTCCGCTGGTCAGGGAGCTTTTGCTGACGCAGTACCATGACCTGGCGGATATGAATATGACGGTTAACCGGTTCATTCTCTCCGGATTTGGTATCCGTACGCCTATTGTTAAGGCCTCCGAGCTGAAGCTTTCTACGAAAAAGGAGGAACGGATCCTGGATATCTGTTCCCAATTAGGGGCGGATGAATATTATTCAGGACTTGGGGCCGCCGACTACCAGAGCAGGGAGAGCTTTGAAAAACGTGGAATCCTCCTTACCTATACGGATTACAGCCCATTTCCTTATCCGCAGCTCTGGGGCGGCTTTGAGTACAATCTGTCCGTACTGGATTATTTGTTCAACTGCGGGTTTGACTGGAACAGGGTGTTGATAAATGTGGAAGAGGGGGAAGATCTGTGAAGATTGTCATAGGAGCGAGCTACGGCCCCTCCCTGCTTAACTTCCGAAGGGATCTGATCCGGGAAATGGTAAGAAGGGGGCATGGTGTAACCTGCATTTCTGTAGAGCCTAAGGAGGAAATGGAAGAAGCCCTGGCAGCCCTGGGAGCAGCCTATGAGACAGTGGGAGGAACCAGGACGGGAACGGGGATAATAGAAAATCTTGCCATGTTTTTCCGCTATATAAAGCTATTATGGCTGATTAAACCTGATCTTTGCTTTTTTTACATGGCAAAGCCTCTAGTATTCGGGGGAAGCGCCGCGGCTATCCTGGGTATAAAAAGAATTTATTCCTTTATTACCGGACTGGAGACCTTCTTTTATTCCAGGGGAAGGAAGAACCTGTGTCTTCGTTGCCTGCTCTGCGTCTGCTATAAATTCATACTTCACTTTAGCAGGATATGCTTCTTTATGAACCGGGACGATATCAAAAAGCTGCACAAATGGAAGATAGTAGGAGAGGAGAAGGCTGTCCTGGTCAATGGCTCAGGGGTGAATATGGAGCATTTTGTGAGGTTCCCCTTACCGGAGGAGCCCTGTGTCTGCATGACGGCAAGGCTGGTGCAGGGCAAGGGCATCCGGGAGTATTTTGAGGCAGCTGCCCTTGTAAAGAGAAAATACCCGGAGGTGCCTTTTCTGCTGGTGGGAGGCCTTGATGAGCATAAGGAGGCTATCAGGGAAGAAGAGCTGCTGGCTTTACTGGAGGAAGGAGCTGTTACCTACTGCGGTCATGCAGAGGATGTCAGACCCTACCTTAAGCAGTGCTCCATCTTTGTGCTGCCTTCCTACCATGAGGGAAACGGGCGCAGTATTGTGGAAGCAATGGCTGCTGGAAGGGCAATCATAACCACGGATGTTCCGGGGTGCAGGGATACGGTTGTGGAGGGCTATAACGGCTTTCTTGTTCCGCCGGGAGATGGGAGGGCATTGGCAGGGAAGCTGGAAATGCTGATCAGGAATAAGGAGCTCAGGGCTTCCATGGGAAATTGCTCTTACCTGTTATGCCAGGAGAAATTCGAGGTAAGCAAAATAAATAATACCCTGTTGCTTACGATGGGGTTGTGAGGGGAGGCAAAGCCTTCTATTAAAGAGAAGAAGGCAGAGCCTCCTGTAAAGGGAGGAGAACAGAGCCTTTTATAAAGAGAGGAAGGCAGAGCTTCCTGTAAAGAGAGGAGGGCAGAGCCTTCTGTAAAGAGGGGAGGGTAAAAGCCTCCTAATTAAAGAAAGGAGGCTTGCCATGAGCCGGGTTCTCTTAAAAATCTATTATCATCTGCCGGTCTTCTTACAGGACGCGGCAATCAGCCTGTATGGTCTGGCGCTCTATGCCAGCCGCTATACAGGCGTTTATAAAAAATACCTTAAGCTATTTTCTGAAAACCAGCATGGTGACCTTAGGAAAGAAAAGAGGATACAGAACAAAAGATTCCTGCGTCTGCTCAGGTATGCGGTAGCCAACAGCCCTTTTTACCGGGAATTCTACCGGGATATCCCCCTTCAGGAGATCAGGTCCGTGGAGGATATTAGTAAGCTTCCCGTGCTCAGCAAGGCTATGTTAAAGGAAAACCTGGACAGCATCTACACCATTCCCAGGGGTAGGAGCCTCCGCTTTTCTACAGGAGGAACCGGAGGGATTCCCCTTGTGGTAAGAAAAAGACCCAGGGATGTGCAGCAGAGAATGGCATACCTGGATGCTTATAAGCTCACCTTTGGCTTTCGTAATAACAAAATGAAATCTGCCAGGTTCTTCGGAAAGAGGATTTTGGGGGAGGCTCCTAAAAACCAGGTATTCTGGCGGAATAATTATCCCCTAAGGCAGCGTCTGTATTCCACCTACCACCTGACAAAAGAAAATCTCCCCTTCTATGTCAGGGATTTGAACCGGTTTAAGCCCCAGGCCATTGACGGCTTTGTCTCGGCAATCTACACCGTTGCCAAATACATGGAGGAAAATCACATCACACCAGCCTTTACGCCAAGGGCAGTATTTACAACCTCGGAAACAGTCCTTCCCTACCACCGGGAGACCATTGAGAGAGTATTCGGCTGTCCCCTGTCAGACCAATATGCTTCCAATGAAGGAGCTCCCTTCATTATCCAGTGCAGGCAGGGCTCCTACCACGAAGCCCTTGATACGGGAGTCTTTGAGCATATACCGACAGAAGATGGCGTAAAGCTGCTTGTCACAGGCTTTGATACCTATGGAACCCCCCTGATCCGGTACGACATCGGGGATATGATTGTGCCAGGGGAAGGCCTGACCTGCTCCTGTGGAAATGCCCACCCAGTCATTCAGGGTATTGCCGGGCGGGAGGCGGAATTTCTGGAGACGGGAAAGGGGCGGTTCAGCCAGGTCCAGCTATCCGTGCTGATCAGTCAGCTGTCGGATATCGTAAATCAGATACAGTTCCGGCAAGGAGAGGATGGTTCCCTGGACATTCTATGCGTTCTGGCGAAGCCTGCCCGGGAAGCGATTAGCAGAAAAATTATATATAGCGCGGTGGAACAGTTCTTAGGTAGGGGGACGGTATTCAGGCTGCATTTTACTGCTGCCATAGACCGTGCACCCAGTGGGAAATATCAGCTGATTGTGAAGAGTTAGACCTGCATACAAGGGGAAGTATCGGCTGGCTATGAAGAAAGGGGACTGTTAGCCTGTGAAGGTATTAATAGATAACAAGAAATATAAGGAAAGCGAATGGAGGGAATTGCAAAGTGAATGAAAATAGCCTTGTAAGTGTGGTTATACCGGTCTACCAGACGGAAAAATATCTGTGGCACTGCGCCCAAAGTGTGATCGGGCAGTCATACCAAAATATTGAGATTATTTTAGTCGACGACGGTTCCACCGATAAAAGCCCCAGCATCTGTGACAATCTTGCCAGGATGGATGGGCGGGTGAGGGTAATACATCAGGAGAATGGAGGAATATCCAGTGCAAGAAATACGGGGCTTTGGCATGCAAGGGGAGAATATATTACCTTCCTGGACAGTGATGATTTCCTGCACAGGCATTTCGTAGGCTATCTTCTGTCCCTGTGTAGAAGGCATCAGGCGCAGCTGGCGGCCTGTAGTCTGTACAGAGGAAGCGGCGGGGATTTTGAGGGAATATCCATGAAGGGTAAAGCAGAGGTATATTCAGGGAAGGAAGCTATATTAAGCCGGAGGGTGAAATCGGGGGTCGTAGGTAAGCTCTATAAGAGGGAGCTATTTGACGGGCTGCTCTTTCCGGTCAGCGACCATTTCAATTATGAGGATGAGGCACTGATCTATAAGCTCCTGTACCGCTCCGGGCGGGTGGTTATCACAAAGAAGCCCCTTTACTACTATTATCAAAATCCCATCAGCACGACCAGAAAGGAAAATCATTATAAGCCAACGGATTTTTACGGGGTTCTGCAGGAGAGGATCCTTTTCTTTGAGGATAAGGACAGGGAGCTTTATGAGTATTCCTATGAATACCTGTGCCTTAACCTGATGCTCTTCTACTTTAGCTGTAAAAAGGATCCAAAGAACACCAATGACATGGAAGAGCTGCTGTGGCAGTATGAGCTTGTCTATTTCAAGGTGCTGTACAATGAGGTGACGCCTCTTAAATATAAGCTTATGTTCACCGCTTTTTATCAGTTTCCCGATGCCTGTGCCCTTATTGCCAACCGGGCAGGCTTCCCGTTAAAAAGACGGTATGAGGCTTTAAAAATTGCAGAAAAGGTGCCAAGATGAGGCTTTTGGTCCTTACAGAGGAGGTATGGAATGACAGAATCTATCCAAACAATGTGATGACCAACTGGTTTGAGGATTTTGACGGCCAATTGGCCAATTTGTACCTGGCCTCCGGTATGCCGGATAATCCTTGCTGCATTGAATACTTCCAGATCACGGATTGGATGGTCTTAGAAAACCTGGTGAAACGAAAGGATTGTGGACGGTGGTTTGTTAACAGGGGCTGTGACAGGGCAGGGCACGCTTTTTTCGATCCCCTTTTACGGAACTA
The DNA here is from genome assembly GCA_029974875.1 of Mobilitalea sp. Next base: position 779 of record JARKQP010000765.1, on the reverse strand, counting down.
TTCCTGGATAAGGAAGGGCATTAAGCAGGTATTCGGAAGCTATTTAAGGCTGCTCCGGGACGCCGCATGGCTTAGGGTCAGGTGGGAGGAGACCATGCTGATGGACTTTCTTGGGGAGTTTAAACCGGATGTCATCTTCAGCCTGCGCTTTTCCTCCAGAAGGATCCTCTGTATGGAACGCTTCCTTCATTCCGTAACCGGAGCGCCCGTCATTGCTTTTACCGGAGATGATGAATACTCCTTAAGACAAATAAATGCATCCCCCTTCTACTGGATAAGAAGGCTCCAGCTCAGGAAGGACATCAGGAGAAATGCAGCTTTCTACGGAAAATATTATACCTTATCAGAGAGGCAGGCAAAGGAGCTGGAAAAGACCCTTGGGGTAAATAGCGGTGTGCTATATAAAGGCGGGAATTTTTCAGAGGCTTTGGAGGATAAGAGGACATCAAAGCCAATCAGGATCGTCTATGGGGGAAGGCTTTACTGTAACCGGGATAAGACCCTCCTGTCCATAGCAAGAGCCATAGCTGCCATTAACCGGGAGGAGGTTCTGGTGACCCTGGAGATCTACACGGGGGATAAGCCGGGAAAGAGGAAACGCAAGGAATTAGACGACAAAAGATCCATATTCTTAAAGGGCTTTGTTGATGCCGGACAGCTAAAGCAAATATACAAGGAGGCGGATATTGCCCTTCATGTGGAGAGCTTTGACTTAAAAAACAGATTGCTGACAAGGTATTCCTTTTCCACGAAAATTGTTGACTGTCTGGCCTCCACCT
>JARKQP010000758.1 GCA_029974875.1 Mobilitalea sp. | reverse complement strand
TCAACACCCACATACAGATAAATAAAATGGTTTTATAAATTTTCTGCTTTTTCATTGATCCACCTCCAGCTTTGCCAATCCGCCGTTTACCAGGGCAAATACCAGAATAACGAAAATAGTCAGGCACATATTGGCAGCGCTTCCGGTGCCCATCGCTCCATTACCGAGATATTTATAAACCGTAGTGCTTAATACCTCCGTTGATAATCCAGGCCCTCCCTTGGTAAGGGCAATAATAATATCGAATACCTTTAGGCCGCCGATAACATTTAAAGATATAACCGTATTTAAGGTAGGCAGCATTAAGGGGGTAGTAATCAGCTTAAATTTCTGCCAGCCATTGGCGCCATCTATGGTGGCCGCCTCATAATATTCCGTGGAAATCCCCTGCAAGCCTGCCAGGAGAACGACCATGCAAAAGCCTGCACCACGCCAGATTTCCACCAGTATTACGGAAAACATTGCCGTGGAGGGCTGCCCCAGCCAGTCATTGGCACCCAGGGCTGGGCTGAAAAAGCTTAAGAACACATTTAACAGCCCGTTATTGGGCATCAATATGGATTTAAAAATCACACCAATAATCAGGCCGCTGAAAATGGTGGGTAAATAAAATACCGTTCGTAATAAATTCTTGGTCCTGAGCTTTACATTTAAAGCGATTGCCAGTGCAAAGCCCACTACCGTCTTTAAAATAGTCGTAAAAACCGTAAAGGCAACCGTATTTTTGATGCCGATCTTAAACATATTATCATTTAATAGGTTTTTATAATTATCTAATCCGTTAAATGTCTTTTCCGGGGAGTATATGGTCCAGTTGGTAAAGGAAAACAACAACCCCATAATACTCGGCAAAATAAAGATAACCGTATAGATAACCAATGGAATAATCCAAAAATAATTTGGATATGCCTTTTTCAAATTCATGGCACTCACCTCAATCAATCTGCAATAAGCTGTCTATTGTTTTAAAAAGGGGGCTTTGTAAAAGCCCCCTGCTGACTAGAATCCCTGCATACCAAGAGCCTTTGCAATCTGAGCCCTCATGTCGTCATATGCCTTTGCAGCATCCTCCGGTGTTAAGCTTCCAATGATAACCTCCTGTGCCAATTTACAAAGCCCGTCAAAATCCTGGCCCTGTGCCAACACATTGTGTCCAAAATGGTAAGAATATTCACCGCTGTTTAAGTTCTCTATTAATTGTTTGGTCGGAGCCAGGCATTCCACTTCCACACCCTTCCATGGAGTTGATGCCTCACCCATAGCCTGATAGAAGGCATTTAAGTTTTCCTGCTCTGCCGCAAAGCGGAAGAAATCCTTTGCGATCTCAACATTCTTTCCTGATTTTGGAATATACCACTGGGCCGTGGTTCCAGCAAAATAGGTATCGCTATCTCCGATATAGAAAGGAATCATTGCAATGTTATCGGCTATTCCAGGATATTTTTCTTCAATCGTTACATCCCAGGTGGTTAAACCAATGGTCACGCCTGCTTTTCCTTCAGCAAAGGCCTGATAATGCCCATCCCAGGAATCAGCCATGGTATTGTTCCCCAGATATCCGGCTTCATTCCACCTTCTTAAATCATCAAGGGCTGCAATAAAGCCAGGAATCTCCGCATATTTAACCTGGTTTGTATTTAATTTCTCGATCAGCTCAGGATCCTGCTCCAACGCTTTCTGGATGGTGCCGCTTAGCATATTGCCTACCAGCCACGGATCCCTGGAGCCTAAGTACATAGGCTGGACACCGTTAGCTTTTAAGGTTTCAAAGGCCTGCTCCAGCTCCGCTTTTGAGTTTGGTATGGGAAGACCGTTTTCTTCAAAGACTGTCTTATTGACGGCAAATGCAAAGAAGCCTTGTCCGCCTAAGGGAATACCCCATATCTTTTCATTTACCATAAAGCCTTCTTTGTTAATTAACTGTTCTACCCAGGGCTCCTGGGTAAGATCCACCAGCTTCTGCTCCGGGAGCATATAGGTGTGCTCCAGAACGGAGCCTGAATTCAGGATAATATCCGGCAATTCATCCGTTGCAAATTTGGTTTTAATTAATTCAGAGGCCATATCATCCGGCAGCATCTGGACATCAAACTTGACACCGGTTTTCTCCGTATACTTTTGGAGCAGGGCTTCACGTCCCTTTGTATCCCAGCCCTGTGCCATAACCAGGCTTAATGTAACCCCTTCATAGTTTAAATTACTTCCTTCGTCAGTTCCTGTTTCATTAGTTCCATTATTTCCTTCCGGAGCAGTTCCAGCCCCGTCACCGGTGGGTTTCCCAGCCTTACTGCATCCTGTAAACACAGCTCCTGCCAGCAATACCATTACCAACATAAGTGATATCATACTTTTTAAGCGTTTCATAATGTTTCCTCCCTGTTTTATTTTTAAGTACAGGTATAGTATAAGGTTGATCCTTAATTTTTTGAATGCAGTTTTCACAGATAAGATATGCAGTTTTCCTTTATTCTATTGTCTCAAAGGGGTGGGAGCAGGCAACTGTGATTGTCCTGTATTCATTATATATGTTCGTTTTATCCCCTTCCCTAAAAGGTCTTACGGCACAATAAAAATGATACAGCTTACCTTCATAGTAGACAATGGAGGCTTTATGGGCATGGGTTTCATCAAGGGTGCCGGCGGCTCCATTTGGTACAATGGGATCCTCTACCTTTTCCCAATGGAGCAGGTCTGTGGATAGGGCAAGCCCATCCTGGGCATGCTTCATATCATATGCAAAATAATAATTAAGCCAGAGCTCCCCATCCCTTACCACACAGGGATCCGATAGGAACTTGGTGTCCCAGCCTTCCTCCGTAACCTTTAACAGAGGATTTTGGGCACACCTGGTCCAATGGAGCAGCTCCTTTGATGCCGCGGCCCCTGTCTGTTCAATCCAGCTCCTGATCGGGGTTTTGGCATTATAATACATAAAATAAGTATCTTCCTTTTGGACAATACAAGCCTTATAAAGGCCGCCTCTTTCCCAGTATTCCCCGTCCCTCCAGGAGAATACCGGTTTATCCAGCCGGTTCCAGCGGAGCAGCTCCTCATCCTCAGTCCAGGCCAGGCCAATTTCAGCCGGCCCTGCTTCATACCCGTTTTCCGGATAGGAATGGTATACCATCCAGTACTTCCCGTCTATTTTTTTTAGCACCGGGGTCTTAAAAAGATCATCCGATTCTTTAATAATCCAGGTGCCGGCAGCTCCTATTCTATCCCAGCGCCCTTCTCCCGCGGGTCCTAATATGACTGCTTTGTGCTTCCAGTCCAACAGGTTGTCACTAACCGCCAAGGCAGTCTGATAGCCTCTGCCGCTAAATCCGCTATACAGCATGTAAAACTGGCTGTTATGATAAAACACAAAAGGGATATCAACGGCGCAGCAGTCAAAGGCTCCCTCCACGCCGGAGCCTTCCAGCACAGGCTTGCCGTATTTATAAGGTGTCAAATATTTCTGTATTCTGGGATCAGTATTTTTTATCATGATATCCTCCTGACGATACTCTGTTATTATATTTTGATATGAAAATGATGTCTCCCGCTGCCTACTTTTATTCTGGAAGAAGGATCCGTAGCAGGCAATTCTATTTGCGCCTTTGCATTAGGGGGAATCACTATATCCAGCGCAATTCCTTCTTTCTCCCGGTGCCACTCTACTGACACCCTTCCACAGGGATGCATCTGCCAGGCCTTTACCCAGTCCATCCCTTCCGCAAAATGGGGTATAAGCTCAATAGTATCCGCGCCGTAATCACTCCGGATACTGCGGATACCGGCAAGTCCCGTATAGAACCATTCATCACCGCTTCCTAGCATAAAATGGTTCTGGGAGCCGTGAGGCCTTTCGGGAAAGGAGCCGTCCCACTCTTCCGCAAGGGTAGTGGCGCCACAGGCGACCTGATAGCCATACCCTGGCCGGTCTGTTACATTCATCATATCATTTACCACATGGGAGCAGCTAAACCTCGTTAGGGCAGCCATGACATAGGGATGCCCCACATCTCCAGCCGTAGTGCCGTTTTGATTTGCCCTTATATTGGCAACCAGCTCTCCTACCACTCTCTCTATCTGGTCTTCTTCCACCAGTCCCGCCATTAATGCAAGAGCCTGTGCTGCCTGGCTTCCTGTCCCATAATGTGCTGTCTGGTCATCATAAAACTGGAGGTTGAATTCTTTTTTTACCTCCTCCATCAAATTGGCATAATAGCCTTCATCCTCTCTTAAGCCCAGCAGTGCAGCGCTCCTTCGCATAATATCCAGATCAATATGATAAATTGGCGTAGCTACTAAGGGGATCGGCGTATTTTGGGTAAATGGTGCCCGTACCCCAAGGTCACACCAGTCCCCCAGCCCATGATGCAGCACCCTATGATGTGTGCGGCTTGTAAGGTAATCCGTATATTTTTTCATGACATCATAATTATTCTTTATAAATGAGCTGTCACCATACTTTTTATATAAATACCAGGGATTAATTACCGCCGCACTTCCCCATTCAGGAGAGTCAATATATCCGCTGTGGTATCCGAATACGGCATATTCTGGGGCAGTATCTGGAACCAGCCCGTTATCATGCTGCGCATCACGGATATCCTCCAGTATTTTGGTATAAATATTCCGTAAGTCATAATTACATAACAATGCAGGACCAATGAGATGGCTTTGCTCCAGCCACCCGAACTTCTCCCTGTGGGGACAGTCCGTCAGAACACTTTTTATGTTGCTTAACATGGCGTTTGTGATCAGTTTATGGATTTTATTAAATAAATCATTGGAACAGGAGAATTCACCAGCCAGCTCCATGTCCGGATAGATGTATCTGCCCTCTAATCCAAGGATCTCCGGCAGGTCACCATCCTCCGCCTTAATCTGCACATACCGGAAGCCGTAATATGAAAATCTAGGCTCCCATATCTCCTCTTTTCCACTTCCAATGGTGTATTTCCAATAATAATCCTTACCGCTAATGGTCTGGTCCGGTTCTCTATTCTTATCTAGTATTTCACCGGGAGTCATACGGATGGTCTGTCCCGGCGTTCCTTTCACCCTTATTTTTATAAAACCGGAGAAATTTTCACCTAGATCATATAGCAGGATACCCTTTTCTTGCCCGATGACGGAAACCGGTGTCAGCGTCTTCATTACCTTTAGGGGAGGATTCTTTTGGGAGCGCAGCTTACCGGAGGGTGCCGCTACCTCCTCTGCTTTTTCCCAGCCCTCCAGCTTTTCTATGTCCGGCAAGCACCAGCCCGGGTCTTCCAATCTGGCATCATAATCCTCCCCGCCGTACATACTGGAAAAGGTTATGGGGCCCGGCTTTGTCATCCAATTCCCATCGCTTACGATGGTATCCCTTGTACCGTCTTCGTATTCTATTTCAGCTTGGAATATAAATTTCATTCTTCCATAGGAACGGGGATAATAGACATATCTGCCTTCCTGACCGGCCTCCACATGATACATGCCATCCCCCAGCATAACTCCGAATACATG
>JARKQP010000738.1 GCA_029974875.1 Mobilitalea sp. | reverse complement strand
TAGATTCTGTTTTAAATTACTTATCACATTTTACACAACCTGAAAAGTAAGGTTTGTTCTAGCATCAAACATTGTAAATACAACACCCTCCATTTCAAGTTTTGGATTTAACCTCTGTTTCACAAGGTTAATTGTATGCAGCAATTGTGTTAATCCCTCTAATGCGTAGAATTCACACTGTATTGGCACCAATACAGTATCCGCAGTGGTCATTGCATTTACAGTTAAAGTATTCAAAGAGGGCGGACAATCAATGATAATAAAATCATATTCGTCTCTTATCTTTTCAACATGTTTTTTTAAGATATATTCACGCCCCTCAACTCCGATTAGCTCAATTTCTGCTCCAGCCAAGTTAACATTGGAAGGTAAAACATCTAAGTTCTCAATTGTTGTATGTATTCTGCAGTCTTCTAACGAACAGTCTCCAATAATCATCTGATATATTGTATTTGTCAACGTATTCTTCTCTATGCCAAGACCACTTGAAGTATTGCCTTGGGGATCAATATCAATTGTGAGAACCTTTTTTTTCTTTTCAGCAAGACAAGCCGATAGATTGATTGCTGTAGTTGTCTTACCAACTCCGCCTTTTTGGTTTGCAATTGCAATAATTCTAGCCACAATGCCTCCTCCTTCCAGTGTATATTATAAGTTATTAGAAACCTTAACTTTTAAATAAAAGTGCAATTATTGTTTTAAATCTCTATTATTTTATTAATTCAAGAATTTAAATTTAATATATATACTTCCAGCTTCAACTGAAGTTGCACAAAACTTATTATATCACTATTTATATTTTATAGCTATAGTATTTTCGTTTTTGTAGGTAATAAAATATAATTATAAAGTCAAAGATGTTTCACGTGAAACATTTTATTCCTTTACTACTTTTATCATATTTGACAAGGAGGCTACCTCTGAGAGTTATATGAATTACCATGAAGCTCTTGCTGTAATATCTTATTTATTCTACAATCAGAATATAACTCTAATAACTGAGTATAATTGTGATAGAAAAAAATTTACTACATAAAATATTTAAGATAATAAGAACCTAATATGTAATCCCAGACTAATAATTTCAGCAGGAATGAGCTTATGTGGACAGCCCAGTGAAGTTATAGATTGCCAGACTCACATGGTCAGATAAAGAGCTTAAATACAACTACTTCACAGAAGCCTCCTTTCAAATCATAGGCTAAGTAAGTAGTACTTCATATATGCTTCATAATAATATCTTTTCTTTTATCTGAACTCACCCGATTAATGCCAGACAATTAAAGGGCAGATAATTAAGGACAGACGATCAAGGCAGACAATCAAGGGCAGATAATTAAGGGTAGACAATCAAGGGCAGACAATCAAGGACGGACAATCAAGGACGGACAATCAAGGGCAGACAAAAAGATGTTTCACGTGAAACATCTTTGAGTAAGAAAACCTTTATGTAATTTATAACAGATTATTTTTGATAGCCAAAAGGGAACCTCTTCCGCTGCCAATCCTTATAACAGATCAACAATATTATTTTTGATAGCATAAACTGCAGCTTGAGTACGATCTGAAACATTTATTTTTTTGAATATATTAGAAACATGGTTTTTCACTGTTTTTTCACTAATTGCCAGCATATATGCAATCTCTTTATTAAACAATCCCTCAGCTAAAAGCTTTAATACCTCTATTTCTCTTTTCGTCAATGAATCATCTGTACTTGGCATGTTCTTCTTTTCATCCAGCTTTGCCCTTAACAAAGGTGCAAGCTCCGGCTGAATAAAAGTTTCTCCGCGATAAATATTAAATATTGCTTTCTTTAACAAAGATGAATCTGAATCTTTTAGCACATATCCATCCACTCCTATTTCAACAGCCCTTATTAAATATTCTACTTCATTATGAATCGTCAGGATTAACACTTTAACTTTTTTCTTTGTCTCTCTGATATGCTGTAACACTTGAAGACCATTCATGTTCGGCATATTAATATCCAGTAACAGAACATCCGTTTGTTTTTCATCAAGAAATTCAATACACTGTTTTCCGTTACTCGCCTCGGCGGTAACAACAATATCACCGTCCAGCTCCAATAATTGCTTAATTCCTTCCCTAACCATTGAATGATCATCCGCGATCATTACATTAATAGGTTTGTTCATTTTCTTCTTCCTCCTCGCATTTTGTAAAAGGTACTGAAACCATAATTGTCGTTCCCTTTCCCTTATCAGATTGTATTTCAAATGTTCCCGACAACAATGAAGTTCTTTCTCTCATAAAAGACAACCCAAAACTTGATGGATGCTCTGGAGGATTTGAATGAACATTACTGATAATAAATCCAGACCCATTATCTTGAATTTTAAGGTTGATCCTATTTTCATCGTAAGTAATATCTATATTTATCAAAGAGGCATTTGCATGCTTCAATATATTATTACATGCCTCTTGAATAATGCGGAACAAAGTAAGACGGATAACCGGTAAAACATCCTTTTTTTCTTCATTTGACTGAACCTTGACCTGAATATTGTTTAAATCCATAAGCTTATTGGCATAACGCTGCACCGTGATTATTAACCCCAAATCATCAAGCGTCATAGGCTTTAAATTATAAATAATTCCACGCATATCATTTATTACAGATTTTATTGTATTGGACATTGTGTTTAGCTCCAGCTTTGCACGTATTGTATCAATATCAATCAGTTTTGCACACAGTTCTGATTTATGCACTAAGCTGGTTAAATTCTGGACCGTTGTATCGTGGAGATCCCTCGCTATTCTTTGCCTCTCAAGCTCCTGGGCTTCTAATAAGCTTAAGCCCTTATCAATAATCTTTTGGCGGTTATCAGATTCATGAAGCATATTCTCATCTTCAGAAACCAACGCATCAATACTTTGGGCTGCTGATTTTAATCCCTGAATTTTCTGATTTAGCTTATCCCTGTTTTCAATAACCAGATCAATTTCTTTCTTTAATTGGTCAATTTCCTTTTCTAACTCACTGGTATCCAAAGCTTTACTATATAGGGGAGTAAATACATCCCGGTTATGGGTTTTTGTCCTTTCCCTCTCACTTAATTCAAGCTCCTTTTCCTCTAATAAACTTAACTTTGATTTCAAATTACCTTTTACTGTATAAAGCTGCTCTTCAAAATCAACAGCAATATCCCGTAATAAAATTGCAGAGGCCTTTCGTTCTTCAAGTAATTTTATTCTCTTATCTTCCGTATTCTTGTTTTCCTCATACATTATATAAGCTTCCCTTCTACGCTCATTTCATATTATCGGAACAAAACATGTTTTAATAACTGGCCTCCCTTGCACAAACTGCACCTTTTTATAAAAAGTTAAAAATGTAACTTCTCATAACTTATATTATAGGAACATAGTGCGGTTCCTATAATCGAGATGCACGGCGCAAAAGCAGCGCCTTTTATCAGAAGTTTGAAAAAGCAACTTCTCATAACTTATATTAAAACATTTCCCGAGCCATAGAAATAATTCTAAACTCTGCTATTTTATATATTATGTCATATTACTCTATAATCTGGCAATATAAATTTCAAATATTGCCTCCTATCTGATGATATAAATTCTCAAAAATTTCCTTTTAAGCATCTGAGAAAAGGCGCAATTTTCGCGCCATATATCTTGATCATGAAAATCTTTAGCTATTTCTATGATCTTCTAGCAATATCATTTACATTTTGCACATAATTTTATCAGGTCACTCTGTTTCATGATCATATTTGAAAATCCGATTCCACCTTCAATATATTCTTCACACTTCACAAAACCAATTGTTTGAAAAAAGCCCTCTGAGGAAGGAAAGGTTTTCACGGTTACCTCATCAATACCTGATGTAAAGGCCTTCGTCAAAAGCATTCTGACTGTAAAATCTCCGTACCTCTTCCTACGGTATTCTTTTAAAACAGCCACCTTCTCTATCATACATATTGTTCCGTCATATATGATCCGTCCCGTTGCTACAGGTATCTTTAAAGCCTCTCCTGATTCCCCACACTCATTTTGATTCTCTTCATAAACAATCACATGCATTGCTTCAAGATCCAATCCGTCAGATTCCATTTCCTCGGAGATTCCAAATTCTTCTACGAAAACTCTTCTCCGTATGTCCATAACCTCTGACAAGTCATCTCCATAGCATAATAGCTTTCCCTGTATTAGCATGATCACACCTCATATCCTTCCTATAATGGTTCCTTTGACGGCTTACCGGCACTTCTTGGATAGTTCTTTGGTGTGGGACTTATCTTGCGTATAACAACCAGGGAACGTTCTATATCCGTACCAGGTAGAATAAACTCCTCCACCTGGTCAAGAGTTCCACCAAGTATGTCTAACGCATTTTTGGAAAAAGACAATTCTTTTTTTATTATACCAGATTTATATGAGATAAAAAATCCGTCTTTTTTCACATATGGAAGACAATATTCTGCTAAAGATGACAGCTTAGCCACCGCCCTCGACACGCATAAATCGTATTTTTCCCTATGATTCTTGTCTTTTCCATAGTCCTCTGCCCTTCCATGGAGTGTCTGTACCTTTTCCAGTCCAAGCTTTTCAATGACATCCTTTAGAAACAATAATCTCTTATTTAAGGAATCCAGTAATACTAAGTCAATATCAGGATATACAATTTTTAAGGGTATTCCGGGAAATCCAGCTCCGGTACCCACATCCAGTATTCTTTCACTTTTTAGTGTCCTGCATTTAACAATTGAGAGACTATCAATAAAATGCTTTATAATTACTTCCCTAAATTCCGTAATTGCAGTTAGGTTCATCACCTTGTTTCTTTCCACCAGCAGCTCATAATAATCTATGAACTGCTGTATTTGCCGTTCTGTCAAGCTTATTCCAAGATCCTTCAATCCGGAATAAAATTCATGAATTTCAGGATATTGATTATATTCCATATTTATGTTCTCCAATCTAACGTCTATACTGCGTTAAATACACTAATAATATAGATATATCAGCAGGCGAAACACCAGATATTCTGGACGCCTGTCCTATGGATATTGGCTTAAACTTAATTAATTTTTGTCTTGCTTCTATCCTGAGGCTTGGTACTGCCATATAGTCGATATCCTCCGGAATCCTTCTATTCTCCAGCTTCTTAAATTGATCTACCTGTCTGAGCTGGCGCTTGATATATCCATCATACTTTATATTAATATTAACCTGCTCAAGAACATCATCAGCCAGTTTTGCCCGGTTCTTATCGATAGCTTCTAATAATTCATAGGATAATTCAGGCCTGCGTATCAGCTCCGCCAGCGTTGACGCTGTATTAAGAGGGGAGCTTCCATGGCTTTCCAACAACTCCTGAACCTCCTTATTAGCGCCTATCACAGTTTTCTCCAGCCGCGCTATTTCTTTTTCTATTTCCTCTTCCTTCTTCTTAAGCCTCTGATAACGCTCCTCGCTGATCAATCCAACCTCATAACCCTTCCTGGTTAACCTGATATCCGCATTATCCTGGCGCAGCAACAACCGGTATTCTGCCCGGGACGTCATCATCCGGTAGGGTTCATGGGTTTCCTTTGTCACAAGATCGTCAATCAATACACCAATATATGCTTCGGAGCGGTCGATAATCAAGGGCTCCTTCCCTAATAATTTCATCGCAGCATTAATACCGGCAACCAGACCCTGGGCCGCAGCTTCCTCATATCCTGAGCTGCCATTAAACTGTCCGCCTGCAAATAAACCCTCCACCTCCTTAAATTCCAAGGTAGGCTTTAATTGCAATGGGTTAATGCAGTCATATTCAATGGCATAAGCATTCCGGACAATATTGGCATTCTCAAGTCCCGGAACAGAGCGGTACATTTGATATTGGACATCCTCCGGTAAGGAACTTGACATACCGGCTATATACATCTCATTTGTATAAATACCCTCCGGCTCAATAAATACCTGGTGCCGGTCCTTATCGGCAAACCTTACAACCTTGTCCTCAATGGAGGGACAATATCTTGGACCAGTACCTTTAATATCTCCCGAATACAAGGGGGATCTGTCTATATTTGCACGGATAATCCCGTGGGTTTTTTCATTCGTATAGGTTAGCCAGCAGGAAACCTGCTCCTTCTTCAATGCTTCAGGATCCGTAGTAAAGGAAAAGGGCACCACCTTTTCATCACCGAATTGCTCCTCCATCTTAGAAAAATCGATGGACCGCCGGTCAATTCTCGCAGGAGTGCCAGTCTTAAACCGGTACATTTCAATTCCAAGAGACCTTAAGGAATCCGTTAAATGTGTGGCTGCCTGCAACCCGCCCGGTCCAGTATGGTTCACTACATCCCCATAGATACATCTTGCATTTAAATACGTACCGGTACATAAAATAACTGCTTTACAGGGATAAATGGCACCTGAGAAGGTTTTCACACCGGTGATACGGTTATCCTCTGTGAGAATTTCCGTAACCTCCGCCTGTTTTATCGTTAACTTAGGCGTATTTTCCAAGATCTTTCTCATATAATTAGAATATTCCTGCTTATCTGCCTGGGCACGCAAGGAATGGACCGCCGGCCCTTTCGATACATTAAGCATCTTCGACTGAATATAGGTCCTATCTATATTCTTACCCATCTCACCACCAAGGGCATCTATCTCACGTACCAAATGCCCCTTCGAGGTTCCCCCAATATTAGGATTACAGGGCATTAACGCAATGCTGTCAATACTCACTGTAAATATCAAGGTATTCAAAGACAAACGCGCAGCAGCAAGAGCTGCCTCACATCCGGCATGTCCAGCCCCTACAACCACAACATCATAATTCTCAAATATATAAGACATACTTCCTCCATTCCTTTTCCTTCCCACATCTTTCCGATCCACCTTTATAACCTGGCATCCTCAAGCACATCTTCTGCTCCATAAACATTCTCCGCCCAAATCATTTCTATAATTCATCCAAAAAAGTCCTCTCCATAACTAGCGCGGGGAATATGAGTGTAGCTATATTCACATGGGCGCAGACCGGGCCTCCCGTGATTGCCTGCACTTGGCAATCATGGGATGTTAAAGGCAAGCCCAGGTGGATATAGCTATACTCATATTCCCCTCACAACCTAAACCTCTCCCATTTATTCACAAAACATTTCTATTTCCCCATGCAGAATTCCTTAAAAATCATATTAACCAAATCCTCTTCCACATTTTCACCAATAATCCTGCCAAGGGCCTCATAAGCATTCATCAGGTCAATCGAATAAAAATCCTCCGGCATACCTTCATCAACACTGCTTTTAACAAGCTTAATACTTTCCAAGGCCTCAAGGAATGCCTCCCTATGTCTCTCATTAGTAATATAAATATCATCATTAAAAGATAGCTCTCCCCCGAAGAACATCTCCTTAATTACCCTTTGGAATTCATCCAGGCCAGTGTTTTCCTTAATGGAGACACTAATGACCGGATGCCCCGTTTTCTCACGGATATCTCCTACTGTAATTTTCGGTTCCAAATCAGATTTATTTAAAAGCAGGATGGCCTTTCTTCCCTGCAGCATTTCAAGGATTGTGGTATCATTCTCATCCATGTCAGTAGAGGAATCCAATACAAAAATAATCAAATCAGCCTCTGACAGGATACGCAGGGCCTTATCCACTCCCATTTTCTCTATCACATCCTGCGTATCCCGGATTCCAGCCGTATCAATCACATTTAGGATAATTCCATTCAAATTAATTGTTTCCTCCAGGGTATCTCTGGTTGTTCCCGCTATATCCGTGACAATTGCGCGGTCCTCACCTACAAGGCTATTTAAGAGGCTTGATTTACCTGCATTTGGCTTACCTACAATTACGGTTTTTATCCCTTCCTTAATGATTTTACCATTACCAGATTCCTGGATTAACCGGTCTATCTCTTTGTATTCCTCCTCCAAATGCTGCATTAATTCTAAATCAAAGCCCTCCAGGCTGATATGCTCAGGATCGTCCAGGGCTGCTTCTATAAATGCAATATCCCGCAGAATTTTCTCCCTTAGGGACTTAATCAGCTCAAATACATTTCCCCTCAGCTGCTTCAAAGAATTTTTTAATGCCAGCTCATTTTTCGCATGGATGATATCACATACCGCTTCTGCCTGGGACAGATCTATCCTTCCATTTAAGAAGGCCCGTTTTGTAAACTCACCCGGTTCAGCAATTTTTGCACCATGCTTAAGGACTGCCTCCAATACCCTTCTGGTCACTACGATCCCGCCATGGCAGTTTATCTCCACCGTATCCTCCCTGGTATAGGTAGAGGGAGCCCTCATAATGGCAACCATTACTTCATCAAGCATCTGGCCCTCATCTATAAGATATCCGTAATGCAGAGTATGGCTTTTTTCTTCCGACAGCCTTTTCTTACCGGACCTCGACTGATATATCTGATCTATGATCTTAAATGCATTACTGCCGCTGATCCTAACTATGCTTATTCCCGCATTACTCATACCGGTAGCAACTGCCGCTATCGTATCTGTATTCACCATCATCCCTCCATTACGACAATCTATTAATTCGCCCGAAAAAAGCCTTCTTTATAGAAAGGCTTTATCACGAAAAGGTGCTTTAAAGTATGCCCTACTTTAAAACACCCCTTCTTAAACATACAAATTACAAAGCTTGGACAAACCTTTCCTCTCTTCCAGGAAAACTTGTTCCCTTACACTGACTGAACTGTCTCTTCCTTCTTTTCTTTACTTTCCTTGCTTTCCTTATACTTCTCATAGTCCTTCTTAATAATCTGAACTATAGTTTTTATTGTATCCGCTCTTACTTGTATTATAAGGCTTTTTATAATTCTTGTTTGTAACCGCGCTATCCTTACGGTATCCGCTACTGCCGCTACCACCGCTATAATTCCGGTTATTATTAGAATATTTTTTCTCATTCAGGCCCTTCTTAACATTAATAACGACCTTGCGGTAGGGCTCCTCACCCTCGGAATAAGTCTCTACATATTTATCATTCTGTAAAGCAGAATGTATGATTCTTCTTTCATAGGGATTCATAGGCTCCAAAGACACCGGCTTTCTCGTCCTCTTAACCTTATATGCAATATTCTTTGCCAGGTTCTCCAGAGTTTCTTTTCTTCTTGCCCTATAATTTTCTGTATCTAATTTAACCTTAATATAGTTATCACTATTTTTATTAACAACAAGACTGATTAAATACTGCAGGGAATCCAGGGTTTGTCCCCTCTTACCAATGAGAACGCCCATCTCATCACCATCGATATTAACCTCAATGGTTGAATTCTCTTCATCGAAATTAACAACGGCAGTTGCTTCAATGCTCATTGCATGGAAAATATCCTCAAGAAATTTCTTTGTGGTGCCCTGCTTAGTGGCCTTAACTCTTGCACGTATTCTCGCTGGCTTTCCGAATATACCAAGAAAACCGCTTGTCTCTTTTTCAATCACTTCATATTCCATATTCTCGATTGCAGTTCCCAATTCAAGCATGGCAGCCGTGATTGCTTCATCCACTGTTTTACCGGATATTTCTTTCCAATCCATCACTATTTATCCCCCTTTTCATTTTTACTGTTCAAAATGTTTGCGATATCAGAGATACTTTTGGAACCATTCGAGGATTTACTCTTTTGGCTTACACTTCCCACATTGCCTTTCTCATTTTCATTTGAATCAGTTGTTTCCGACTTCTCTTTTACGGAACTCTCAATATTCTTAGTCTGGGTTCTTGCGAGGTCAGCCATAGAAAGACCCTTTGACTCCAAATAAGCCTTTCTCTTACCCTTCTTTTTACTCTGCTTTGAAAGATTTTTCTGGATCAGTTCATCCACATCTACCTTCTGCATGTATTTATTTACAAAATACTGCTGGATAATTGCAAAGACGCTACCGGTAATCCAATAAAGACCAATACCGATGGGGAAAGTCACGGCAAAAAGTGCGGACATAATCGGCATTACTACATTCATGGAATTCATGGAAGCAGCCATTGGATTATCTTTATTATCAGTTTTTACCTGTATTTGCTTTGTCTGTACAAATTGCAAGCCACCTGCCAGAATCGGGATTAGGATTGCAGGGAATTTCCATCCCGGAGGATTTGAGATATTAAGTCCTAAAAATCCATTTACATTGCTGATATTCTTTATCGTATCCGCAACAGTCAGAGCATTTCCATCTACGATGTTGCCTTGGATACCAGGAAAGTTCGATGCAAATTCAGCCCAGGTATTTGCATTAAAATGCTTTAATACATCGATAACGGCCGGTATTGCTGTCAGATCATCGGGCATTCTTACATTTTTAAGTGTCTCAGCCAAAGTACCCAGGGTTGTTGCATAATCCGGTACCTGCATAACCTGTGCGGCAATATATTCATATAGCTTATAAACCGGGTCTACATAAGCAGGAATATTATTAATTACGGCATATAATGCGAACATGATCGGCAGGGTTATCAGCATCGGCAAACAACCTGCAGTCGGGTTTGCGCCGTATTTCTCATAAATTGCCTGTGTTTCTTCCTGCTGTTTTCTCATGGAAACTTCATCTTTTTTACCCTTATATTTTGCCTGGACCTTCTGGATTTCAGGATTCATAATAGATGAAAGCTTCGTAAATTTCTGCTGTTTAATTGTTAAGGGGATCATTAATGCACGAGTAATAAATGTAAATATAATAATTGATAGAGCTATATTTTGAATACCGAATATGGAAAAGAATTCGTATATTCCATTCATAATCAAGCCAAAAATGTAAGCAAAGGGTCCTAACCACCCTCCTGTTTTAGTCAATAAAGTAATCAACAATTATTTTTCCTCCTTAGAGCTATTGTCTAGGCGACATTATACTTAACATCCGGCACACTCCCAGATGTCTTACGGTACTGGATCATATCCACCCCGATGAAACGGATGGCACCTTAGAATTCTTCTCACTGCTAAATATGTTCCCTTAATTGCTCCATACTTTTCCAATGCTTCCAAAGCATATAAAGAGCAAGTAGGTGTATAGATACAGCTGGGCCTCTTAAGAGGTGAGATATATTTACGATAAAACTTTATCATCAATATAATTACTTTCTTAACCATCGCTTCCATACTCCTACACTGATTCTCCCAAATGATAATCAGATTAATATCCGGTTTTATTCATTTCTACACCCGTGTCTTTCACTTTTTGATGACCTGTTCAAAAAGTGAATAGACCTTAATAAATAGTTTGAAATTAACTTTCTTTCAAACTTTTCCCTATCTTATGGAGTTTTGTCAGGTGCAACAGTGCACTTTGGATCTCACTGTAATCTTTCCCCTTGGCACCAACTCTTGCCACAACGATTATATCCAAACCATTTATAAAGCTATCCTCTGATAACCGGTAGCTCTCCCGTATCAGCCTGGTTATCCGATGGCGGATAACACTATTACCTACCTTCTTACTTACCGATATTCCAATTCGGTTATTATTAGTATTATTCTTTTTCACATACATAATCAAATATTTATTCGCATATGATTTCCCGGTACGGTAAATTTCTTTAAAATCCTCGTTACTTTTTAACGCTTCGGAATATTTCATTTTAAATTAGCCTTTTCCTATTAACTTAACTGCTATGAATTAATCTACAAGTGAATGAAAACAAAACGGCAAAATAAGTCCCAGTGCAGTGTCCTATTCACTATTTTAATGAATAGGACTTTACACTATCGCTTCGTAATCATTTCACTTGTTCAAAATTCATTAGTACTTCAGTACTATTACCTCAGTACTATTTCCATCATACAAATGAATGATGCAATTTCATACCTAAAACAATATTTAAAAGCAAATATAAATATAGGGAACACACTACCTGTGTTCCTGCATGGCCTTTGTCAGCCATGCGAAAATAGAAGAAAAGGTCACATAATTGCGACCTATGCGGATAATACTTTTCTTCCCTTTGCTCTTCTGGCAGCTAATACTTTTCTGCCGTTTGCTGTTGCCATTCTTGCTCTGAAACCATGCACTCTTGCATGTGATCTCTTTTTCGGTTGGAATGTCATTTTCATTGCTCTGCACCTCCTTTAATTGCACCGTGCAAACTGATAAGCGAACTTTATCTATTTTATTTTTGGTATTTTGGAATATCACGTCTATTATATTCGCAATACATGTCCACGTCAAGTAAATCTTTTGTTTTTGCCTCTTATCCACAATCCACAAAAAAATATTCTTTCCTTATATATATACACATTTGTTGATAACTTTTCGCATTTTGTGGATAACATGTTTCCAAAAAACCCTCAAGGTTCATATTTTATGGCATTTTATTAACATTTTGAGATTGTGGGTAATGTCTATTTCGTTATCCACCCTTCCACAAATGCTTCGAAAAGTAAAGTTAGGCATATTAACCATTGAAAATTTAATACTTTTGTTATAATATATATCTTAGTGAGTATTCGTGGAGGAAACAATGAAGAGCTTAATTCAATCAAAATGGGATGACATTTTAAAATATCTAATCGCAGAATACGGAATAACGGACGTATCCTACAATACCTGGCTAAAACCGCTTAAGGTATATGACGTAGTTGACCATGTTATTACGATTCTTATTAATGATGAACGCATTGGCCCTCCGAGCATTAATATTATTCGCAATAAATACGAATTATTATTAAAGGTATCCATAGAAGAAATCATGAACGAGCCTTATGAAATCAGGTTTGTCCTCCAAAGCCAGATAGATCAGGAGAAAAAGGCAGAGCCCGCAGTCTCCAAGAAGAAAAGTAATAATGGACCTACATTTTTAAATGCCAGGTATACTTTTGATACCTTCGTTGTCGGAGGCAATAATGAATTTGCCAGGGCCGCAGCCCTTGCTGTTGCTGAAAATCCGGGCGAAATCTACAATCCGCTCTTTATTTACGGCGGTGTAGGTCTTGGTAAAACCCACCTTATGCATTCCATTGCCCATTTTGTATTGGGGCAGAACCCGGATACAAAAGTTCTCTATGTTACCAGTGAGAAATTTACCAATGAATTGATTGACGCAATCCAAAAAAATACGACTACCCAATTCAGGGATAAATACAGATCCATCGATATCCTGCTAATAGATGATATCCAATTTATTATAGGTAAGGAACGAACCCAGGAGGAGTTTTTCCATACCTTTAATACCCTGCATGAATCCAAGAGACAGATCATTATCTCCAGTGACCGTCCTCCAAAGGAAATGCTTACCTTAGAGGACAGGCTCCGTTCCCGTTTTGAACACGGCCTGCTGGCAGATATCCAGTCTCCCGATTATGAAACCAGGATGGCAATCCTCCGTAAAAAAGAGGAGCTGGACGGCTTAAAGGTAGATGAAGAGGTTCTCCGTTATATAGCAACCAACATCAAGTCGAATATCCGTGAGCTGGAAGGTGCACTAACCAAGATTGTCGCCTTCTCCCGCCTTAAGAAAAGGGAGCTAAACCTCCTACTTGCGGAGGAAGCTTTAAAAGATATTATTTCTCCAAATGAAAAGAAGATTATTACGGCTGAATTAATTATAGAGGTTGTTGCTGAGCACCATAACATAACCCCGGCTGATATTTACTCTAAAGATAAAAGCAGGAATGTATCCTATCCGAGACAGATTGTTATGTATCTATGCCGCCGTTTAACTGAAATGTCTGTTACCGACATTGGTAAAACCCTCGGCAACCGGGATCATTCGACGGTTCTTCATGGTTATGACAAGGTACTAAGCGATATTGCACAGGATCCCTCAGTACATAATACGATAGATGTATTAATAAAGAAGATTAACCCAGAATAAACACTTCTATTATATAATAGGAAGCGGTTTTTGCTTCCTATCAGCAGTGTGCTCCTTAGACACACTTTGCACGGCGCAAAGCAGCTCCTTTTATGAGAAGTTAAAAGGTAACTTCCCATACTTATATTAATTATATAATTATTTATATATTATATAGAAGAAACTGAATCTAACAGCTCTTATCCCAAGCATTTTAATTAAAATACCCTGCATTTGAACTAAAATGTGTTTTCCTAAGTATTTTAATAAAATACTTTTATTAGCTGATATCAATGGGTATGCTTTGGTTGATTTTCTGTTGATACCGGGTTGATAGATAGTTGATACACTGTTTACAAAAAATATTACAATTTTTGTATGTTATTTATTGCCATCTTGTCCACAGGAAAACCAACTGTTATCATACATGTTATCCTAACTCTCAAACCCTTGATTTCATAGTGCTGAGCGGCCTTATCAACAAATTCACAATCCTTATTAATACGAGTACTAAAAATCTTTAATATATTTATATATTATACGCGAAGGGAGATTATACACAGATGAAAATCCAATGCCAGAAAGCGGATCTTTTGAATGGTGTTAATATTGTATTAAAAGCAGTACCTGTTAAATCTACCATGCCTATTTTAGAATGTCTCATTATAGAAGCATCCGATTTAGGAATAAAATTAACGGCAAATGATATGGAGCTTGGAATTGAAACCTTTGTTAAGGGAACAATTATAGAAAAGGGGACGGTTGCCCTCAATGCAAAGATATTTTCTGAAATCGTAAGAAGGCTTCCTGAAAATGAAGTCAGCATCCTGACAGATGAAGCCTATATGACGGAGATCAATTGTGAAAAAGCAAAGTTCTCCATCTCAGGAAGATCAGGTGAGGAATTCCCGAGTCTTCCAAAGGTTGAAAAGGAAAACCCTGTAGTCTTATCCCAGTTCACACTGAAGGAGATTATCAGACAGACCGTATTTTCTATCTCCGATAATGAAAGCAACAAGATTATGACGGGAGAGCTGTTTGAAATAAAAAATAATGAATTAAGGGTTATCTCTTTGGACGGACACAGGATTTCCATCCGGAAGGTATTTATGAAGGATTCCTATGAGGACCGCAAGGTTATTGTACCGGGAAAGACCTTAAACGAAATAAGTAAGATATTATCCGGTGAGGTAAGCTCCTTGGTGAATATCTTTTTTACGGATAAGCATGCATTATTTGAATTTGATGATACCGTAGTTTTAACCAGGTTGATCGAAGGGGAGTATTACCGTATTGACCAGATGCTTTCCAGTGATTATGAGACAAAGGTTACGATCAATAAAAAAGAGCTTCAAAATTGTATTGAAAGAGCCTCCTTACTGATCAGGGAGACGGACAAGAAGCCGATTATCATTGATATAAAGGATAATAATTTTGAATTAAAGATTAATACAGCCATCGGCTCCATGAATGAAGAGATTGATATTACGCTGGAGGGCAAGGATATTGTCATAGGCTTTAACCCGAAATTCCTGTTGGATGCGCTGCGTGTAATTGATGATGAGAACGTTGATATTTATCTGATCAACGCAAAGGCACCCTGCTTTATACGGGATAAGGACCAGTCCTATATTTATTTGATTTTACCTGTTAATATTAATGTTGTCGTGTAGCAGTGTGATATATGGTACTTGCCTGGGTATCTGTAGTAAGGTCAGATACCGGGGCGGGTGGTAAGAGTATTGCCGGAGGTAGTATTCTAGAAAGGATGTATAGTATGCATCAAATTAAGCTTAGGGAAGAATATATTAAGCTGGGGCAGGCATTAAAGGCTGCCGGCTTAGCTGATTCCGGCGTGGATGCCAAAAATGAGATCCTTGACGGATTGGTAAAGGTGAATGGAGTTGTAGAAATTCAAAGAGGTAAAAAGCTTCACGATGGAGATATTGTAGAATTTCATGGTGAGAAGATTAAAATCGTAAAATAAGAGATCGCAGGTATCCTGCGCAGAAGGAACCGTTGGTGCAGCTATGATTGTAAAGTCATTGGAACTAAAGGATTACCGCAACTATAATCATCTGAATATGCAATTTTCGAGCGGTACCAATATTTTGTACGGCGAGAATGCCCAGGGAAAGACAAATATACTTGAGGCCATTTATCTCTGCGGAACAACCAAGTCCCACCGTGGAAGCAAGGATAAAGAAATGGTCAGTTTTACACAGGAAGAAGCACATGTCAGAGTTATTCTTGAAAAAAGTAAGATTCCCCACCGAATTGATTTACATCTGAAGAAGAATAAGGCCAAGGGAGTTGCCATTGACGGTATCCCGATCAAAAGACAAGGTGAATTATTTGGAATGCTTAACCTTGTGTTTTTTTCTCCGGAGGATTTATATATTATAAAAAATGGGCCGGCAGAGAGAAGAAGGTTTTTGGATCTGGAGCTCTGTCAGCTAGACAAGATATATTTAAGCCAGCTCGGCAGCTATAATAAGGTTTTGGCCCAGCGCAATAACCTTTTAAAGCAGATCGCCGTCAACCGGAGTTTGCTTGACACCCTCACGGTCTGGGATGAAAAGCTCCTGGAATATGGCTGCAGGATTATAAAGGCGAGGGAAGAGTTTGTCATTAGGCTGAATGACTTGGTGGGAGGGATACATAAGAAGCTGACAGGCGGCAAGGAGCAGTTAATACTTCGGTATGAGCCAAATGTAAGGGTCGCAGAGTTTGAGAAAAGCTTAAAAAGAACCCTGGAGAAGGATCTTGCCTTAAAAATGACGAATACGGGTCCCCACAGGGATGACCTAGGGTTTTTACTTGGTGATATTGATATCCGTAAATATGGCTCCCAGGGACAGCAAAGGACCGCCGCATTATCCTGTAAGCTGGCGGAAATTGATTTAGTGAAATCCATCATTAAGGAAAATCCAATCCTTTTGCTGGATGATGTTTTATCAGAATTAGACAGACAGCGCCAGAATTATTTATTAAATAGCATTGGAAATATTCAGACAATGATTACCTGTACCGGGTTAGAGGAGTTTGTCAACCATAGATTTGCTTATGATAAGGTGTTTCAGGTAGTAGATGGAACGGTGGATAGCTTGGAAGGATCCATATAAATTTTTATAAAAGCCAGGAGACCTAATTTTCATAAAAGAATTGGGAGGAAAGCTTAATCAAAAAAATTAGGAGGCCATAGGCTTTCCGAAGCAATTGGGAGGAAAATCTCCTGCAAAAGAATTAGGGAGGCATAGCCTCCACAAAAGAATTGGAGGTTTAAAAAAAATGGGTAACGAATATGGTGCAGATCAAATACAAATATTGGAAGGATTAGAAGCAGTAAGAAAGCGCCCTGGAATGTATATCGGTTCCACTTCTTCCAAGGGGCTACACCATCTGGTTTATGAAATCGTAGATAACGCAGTAGACGAAGCCTTGGCAGGATACTGTGATACGATTGAGGTATCCATTAATTCTGATAATTCAATTACAGTAACAGATAACGGCCGTGGCATTCCCGTTGGCATTAACCAAAAGGCAGGCATTCCGGCGGTTGAGGTAGTATTTACGATCCTGCATGCCGGCGGTAAATTCGGCGGTGGGGGATATAAGGTATCCGGTGGACTTCATGGAGTAGGTGCATCTGTAGTTAATGCGCTTTCCGAATGGCTTGAGGTTGAGATCTGCGTAGACGGTAAGATGTACAGGCAGCGCTATGAACGGGGTAAAGTAGTGTATCCACTGAAGGAAGAGGGGGAATCTGACTGCAGGGGAACAAAGGTAACCTTCTTACCGGACAAGGAGGTTTTTGAAGAAACAGTATATGACTATGACATCCTAAAGCAAAGACTCCGTGAGATGGCATTCCTGACAAAAGACGTTAAAATCATACTCCGGGACCAGCGTGGAGAGGAGCCAACGGAAAGGGAATTCCATTATGCCGGCGGTATTAAGGAATATGTTGAATATCTAAACAAACACAAGGATGCCCTTTATAACGATATTATTTATTGTGAGGGCCAGAGGGATAATGTTTATGTTGAAGTGGCCATGCAGCATAACAATACCTACACGGAGGGTATCTACAGCTTTGTAAATAATATAACGACTCCGGAGGGTGGTACCCATCTTGCCGGCTTTAAGAATGCAATTACAAAAACCTTTAACGATTATGCAAGAGCCCAGAAATTTTTAAAGGATAGTGACCAGAACCTGTCGGGCGAAGATATCAGGGAGGGCTTGACAGCAATTATCAGCATAAAGATCCCCGATCCCCAGTTTGAGGGCCAGACAAAGCAAAAGCTGGGTAACAGTGAGGCAAGGGGTGCAGTTGACAGCGTTGTAAGTGAACAGCTGACTTATTATCTTGAGTTAAATCCCAATGTAGCAAAGACGATAGCGGAAAAAGCGGTTCTCGCACAGCGGGCAAGGGATGCGGCGCGTAAGGCCAGGGATTTAACAAGAAGGAAGACCGCCTTAGAGGGCATGAGCCTGCCTGGAAAATTAGCGGACTGCTCCGAGAAGGATCCCTCTAAATGTGAAATCTATATCGTTGAGGGTGATTCGGCGGGAGGCTCCGCAAAAACGGCAAGATCCAGGGCGACCCAGGCAATCCTGCCTCTTAGGGGTAAGATTTTGAATGTTGAAAAATCCAGACTGGATAAAATATTGGTCAATAATGAAATCAAGGCAATGATTACGGCCTTTGGTACGGGCATTTCCGATGATTTTGATATTTCAAGATTGCGTTACCATAAGATTATCATCATGACTGATGCGGATGTTGACGGCGCCCATATTAGTACCTTGCTGCTGACCTTCTTCTACCGCTTTATGCCGGAGCTTATAAAGCAGGGCTATGTATATATGGCACAGCCTCCCCTTTTCAAGGTTGAGAAGAATAAGCTAGTCCGTTATGTCTACAGTGAGGAGGAATTAAACCAGGTTCTGGTGGAGATAGGCCGTGATGGGAATAATAAGATCCAGCGTTATAAAGGTCTTGGTGAAATGGATGCGGAGCAGCTTTGGGATACCACAATGGATCCGGAAAAGAGAATACTTCTGCGTGTAACCATGGATGAAGAGCAATCCTCGGAAATAGACATCACATTTACAACCTTGATGGGTGACAAGGTAGAGCCTAGAAGGGAATTCATTGAAACAAATGCGAAGTATGTAAAAAATCTGGATATATAGACCCTGAAACGGTAGCATTTATAAAAATGAGCACTCTAAAATTTGAACGGAGGAAGAGTAATGGAAGAGAATATCTTCGACAAGGTGCATGACGTCGATTTAAGAAAGACAATGGAGACATCCTATATTGATTATGCCATGTCTGTTATTGCGGCACGCGCCCTGCCCGATGTAAGGGACGGTTTAAAACCGGTACAGAGAAGAATTTTATATGCAATGATTGAGTTGAACAATGGTCCCGACAAGCCACACCGTAAATGTGCGCGTATTGTAGGTGATACCATGGGTAAATACCATCCTCATGGAGACAGCTCCATTTATGAGGCATTGGTAAAGCTGGCACAGGATTTCTCTACCAGATACCCATTAATTGACGGTCATGGAAACTTTGGTTCCGTAGACGGTGACAGTGCAGCCGCCATGCGTTATACTGAGGCCCGCCTGAGTAAGATTTCCATGGAAATGCTGTCGGACATCAATAAAGATACCGTTGACTTTACTCCGAACTTTGATGAAACCGAAAAGGAGCCCAGCGTACTGCCTTCCAGATACCCGAACCTGCTGGTAAATGGAACCTCCGGTATTGCGGTCGGTATGGCTACCAACATTCCTCCCCACAATTTACGTGAGGTTATTAATGGTGTCCTAAAAATTATTAATAACCGTATCGAGGAAGAGAGAGAGACAGAAATTGAAGAGCTGCTGCAGATAATCAAAGGACCGGATTTCCCGACAGGAGCGGAAATTTTAGGAACCTCCGGTATTGAACAGGCCTACCGTACAGGAAGAGGAAAGGTCCGCGTCCGTGCCGTTACTGATATTGAGCCTATGCTAAATGGCAAGAACCGCATCGTAGTAACGGAGCTGCCATATATGGTGAATAAGGCCCGCTTAGTTGAGAAAATAGCAGACCTTGTAAAGGAAAAGAAGATTGACGGAATCACAGAGCTCCGTGACGAATCTGACCGTACCGGTATGAGGATCGTAATTGAGCTGCGCAGGGATGTAAATGCAAATGTCATGTTAAACCAGCTCTATAAGCATACCCAGCTCCAGGATACCTTCGGCGTAATCATGATTTCCCTCGTAAATAACGAGCCCCGCGTCCTGAATCTGCAACAGATGCTTAATTATTACTTACAGCACCAGAAGGAAGTTGTAACCAGACGTACAAAATACGATTTAAATAAAGCAGAGGAAAGGGCCCACATTTTACAGGGCTTGTTAATTGCACTCGATAATATTGACGAGGTAATCTCCATCATACGGTCTTCACAAAACGGCAACATAGCAAAGGAGCGCTTAATCGAACGTTTTGGCTTAACAGACGTACAGGCTCAGGCGATCATTGATATGAGACTCCGTGCTCTTACCGGTTTGGAGAGAGAGAGGCTGGAGGGAGAATATGCAGAGCTGCAGGCAAGGATTGCGGAATATAAAGCAATCCTTGCAGATGAGAAGCTGTTACTCGGTGTAATCAGGGATGAGCTCACAGTGATCCGTGATAAATACGGTGATGACAGAAGAACCTCCATTGGCTTTGATGAGTATGACATTTCTATGGAGGACCTGATCCCGAATGAAAATACGGTAATTGCTAAGACCAGGCTCGGTTATATCAAACGGATGACGGTTGATAATTTTAAAAGCCAGCACCGCGGCGGCAAGGGTATTAAGGGAATGCAGACCATCGAAGAGGACTTTATTGAAGATTTATTGATGACAACCAACCATCACTATATCATGTTCTTTACGAATAAGGGTCGGGTATACCGCCTTAAGGCATATGAGATTCCGGAGGCGGGGAGGACCGCCAGGGGTACGGCAATCGTGAATCTGCTCCAGCTACTGCCGGAGGAGAGGATTACTGCCATTATTCCGTTGAAGGAATATCAGGATAACAGATTCCTTTTCATGGCGACAAAGAATGGAATTGTAAAGAAAACAGCGATCCGTGAATATGAGAATATAAGAAAATCAGGCCTGCAGGCAATTAATTTAAGGGAAGATGATGAGCTGATTGAGGTAAAATCAACCAATAACCAGAAGGATATTTTCCTGGTGACAAAGAATGGTATGTGTATCCGTTTCAATGAGCGTGACGTACGCCCTACCGGCAGAACCTCCATGGGTGTAATTGGTATGACGCTGACCGGTGATGACCAGATCGTGGGAATGCAGATGCATACCCAAGGCCAGTATTTATTGATTGTTTCTGAAAATGGCATGGGCAAGCGTACGGATATTGAAGAATTCACCGTACAGCGCCGGGGCGGAAAAGGTGTGAAATGCTACAAGATCACAGAAAAGACCGGTGATGTCATAGGTGTGAAAGCGGTAAATGACGAGAATGAAGTAATGCTGATTACTACAGAAGGAATTATCATCCGCCTGACGGTAAAGGATATTTCAGTTCTTGGACGTATCACCTCCGGTGTAAAATTAATGTCCATTAATGCGGAGACTGATATTAAGGTTGCCAGCTTTGCAAAGGTAAGGGAAAGTAATACCACTACCTCCGATGAAGAGTTAATTAAGAATCTGGAAAAAGAGCTGGATGAGGAAAATATACCAATTGAACCGGTAGATTATTTAGAGGGCAATGATCTTGATGATATAACCGGTGATGAACTGGAAGTCCTCCCCGGCCAGGAAGAGGAAGAGATGGATTTTGAAGAGGCAGGGGAAGAAGACCAGGAGGAAAGGCCTTCTGAAGAATAACATTAATAATCCGTAACAGGAAAAGGGTAAAAGAAATAAAGTTAGCGAATAAAGTTGGTCCGGATCCATGCCAGAATTTTCATGCTAATTTGTGCAGTATAACAGCAATGCCAATAATGATGGGCATGGACATAAATATAAGCATTTCTATATGTTTTAGTAAAAGCACCCATGTATAAGATATAAGGAGCTATGATGAGAAACCTGCATACTGATGAGATTATCAAAAATATAAAAGAAATGTGTATCGAAGCCAACTATAAGTTGGCTTCTGATGTAGAAGAGAGAGTCCGGGGAGCCTACGGCCGGGAGTCTTCCGTGTTAGGTAAGCAGATTCTGGGCCAGCTGGCAGAGAATTTAGATATTGCCTCGGAGGATTTAATACCGATTTGCCAGGATACGGGTATGGCAATCATATTTATAAAATTAGGACAGGACGTCCATATTGAAGGAATGGACCTGGAGGATGCAGTTAACGAAGGAATCCGCCAGGGCTATGAAGAAGGCTATCTCCGGAAATCAGTAGTAAGGGATCCGTTAATCCGGACCAATACAAAGGATAATACACCGGGAATCATCCATTACGAAATTGTAGCCGGGGACAGGGTTGAAATTACCGTTGCCCCAAAGGGCTTTGGAAGTGAAAATATGAGCCGGGTCTATATGCTGAAGCCTTCAGACGGGGTGGAGGGTGTCAAAAGAGCGGTTCTTGAGACTGTTAACTTAGCAGGACCAAATGCCTGTCCGCCTATTGTTGTAGGTGTAGGTATCGGGGGCAGCTTTGAGAAATGTGCAGTCCTTTCGAAAAAAGCGTTAACCAGGAACATGAATGCTCCTTCCCCAATAGAGCATATCAGGAAGCTGGAGGAGGAATTGCTGCTTGAGATTAACCAGCTTGGCATTGGCCCGGGAGGCTTTGGTGGAAGGGTTACAGCCCTTGGAGTAAATATAGAGACTTATCCGACCCATATTGCGGGTTTACCGGTTGCCATTAATATTTGCTGCCATGTAAATAGGCATGTGAACAGGGTTCTGTAAAAAAGCCGGAAGAATAAAGGCAGTCGTAAAGCATAAAGTCAGTGAAAAATAGAGGTAGTTGTTGAATTTTATAATTGCTTACAGCAAAATACTAAGGGAGGATTTGCGATGGACCAATATATAAATACTCCGTTGACAATTGAGAAGGTCGAAGGTTTGCAGGCAGGGGACTATGTTTATATCACCGGAACCATTTATACGGCCCGGGATGCAGCCCACCAGAGAATGTATCAGACCATGAATGAAGGAAAAGACATACCCTTTAACCTAAAGGATAATATTTTGTATTATCTGGGACCAACACCGGCGAGGGAGGGACAAATCATCGGATCCGCCGGCCCGACCACCAGCAGCAGGATGGATAAGTATACTCCCCTATTGTTAGATAATGGTTTAAAGGGCATGATCGGAAAAGGGAAAAGAAGCAAAGAAGTAGTGGAGTCCATGATCAAGAATAAAGCGGTCTATTTTGCCGCGGTGGGTGGTGCAGGAGCTCTTCTTTCCAAGAAAATAAAAGCATCCGAGGTGATTGCATATGATGATCTTGGCACAGAAGCCATCCGTGAGCTATATGTGGAGGACTTTCCTGTTATTGTCGTTATCGATTCAAAAGGAAATAATTTATATGAAATAGTTTTGCAAAGCAGTTGACAAAATAAAAGTCATTTGTTATACTTGATTTTGCCTTATGGAAATTAAGAGGCAATACCTACAAAATAGAGGATCCAACGGAATATTATTTATATTTCTAGGGAATCTATCTAAGGGTAAATTAAATAAGGAACTTTAAGTTCTGCTTTTGGAGAAATACTCAAGAGGCCGAAGAGGCGCCCCTGCTAAGGGTGTAGGTCGGGCAACCGGCGCGAGGGTTCAAATCCCTCTTTCTCCGTTTAAGAAACCTGTTTTACATGAAACTGTAAATCAGGTTTTTTCTTTATCTATAAGCAGA
>JARKQP010000712.1 GCA_029974875.1 Mobilitalea sp. | reverse complement strand
CAACTTTAATGATATCGCCTTCCGCTACCTTGTACTGTTTTCCACCAGTTGCAATAATTGCGTACATCTTGGCACCTCCTATTATCATTACTCGCCAACTGCGGTGACTGATTGCCCAGTACTTAAACCTCGTTGTGCGGCACACTAAATTATGTTAGCATAGAGAATTCTATTTGTCAATCAGATTTTTCGCTATATGCCGCATGTGATATGCTACATGGTGTATGGTTATGATTTTTCTATATTGTATTAAATAAGATGAAATTATTGAACATCTATTGAATTTTCTAAAAACAAGATATATAATAATATAAAAGAGCAACCGCCCACAAGGTGGAAGCCCTAGGGGTTAAATGTCCTTACGGACACCGCCTACCCTGTTGGCTGACAGGGTAGGCATTTTTTTACTTTCGCTTATTATTCCTATCAATATAGGTAAGCAAAGCAACTAGGAACGTTCCGAAAAGCATTAACAAAGTTAAAGTCTCGTATGTATCCATCTGCTCCACCTCCCTTCTTCTGTAAGATGGGAGGCTTCCACCCTGTACACGGTGCTCATGGAAAATTATAACATATCCGTTCCCATTCCACAATATGATTTTCCCTTTATATCCCTTTTTCCACCCTTTTATTCCCTATAATTACATCATATAACGCCAGGGCAGCAAGCCACCAGAATTATAAGCTTTTTATATGCCGGTTAAGCTGTTAAATCACATAGCAAGGCACCCACATATTCTATGAGCTTGTCTCCCGGTATGCATAGCTGGCATCCTCTTACTCCGGCGCTGACTGCTATCTCTTCATATAGAATGGCTGTTTCATCAAAATAGGTAGGGAATTTCTTCTTCATACCGATAGGAGAACATCCGCCACGGATATATCCAGTCGTTCCCAACAGCTCCTTTACATGGAGCATCTCAATTTTCTTATCTCCTATGATTGAAGCCGCTTTTTTCAAATCCAATTCCATATTTACCGGAATGCAGAAGACAACATAGCCCTTCTTTTCCCCTTTTGCCACTAAGGTCTTAAATACCTGCTCCGGAGGCATATGGATCAGTTCCGCCACATGTTCTCCGCCCAGGTTATTTTCATCCACTTCATATTCAATTGCTTTATAGGGGATACCAGCCTGTTCAAGCAGCCGCATCACATTTGTCTTGTTCATAATCCGTTCTTTTAAATCCTTTCCCTTTTAACTAAACTCCCTCCGGCTTCCATCCCATTTATTATTCATTCGGATGCTTCCTCTTAAGCTCTTCCAACTGTTCGTGCAGAGGCTTCCTCACTTTTTTCCGGGTCACCTCTACCAGGCCAAGGGCTGTCATATCCACCAAGGTAGTCTTAACCGGATCCTTCTTAAAATACTCTTCCAATTCAGCCATCAGCAAATCCTGATCCTTCTTTAATTCAAGGTCTATAAAGTCTATGATAATAATTCCGGACAGATTACGGAGCCGTATCTGCTTTGCGATCTCCTTGGCCGCCTCCCTGTTAATCTTCAGGAAGGTTTCCTGGACCTTTTTCTTGCCTGCTACCGCCTTACCCGTATTCACATCGATTACCGCCAAGGCTTCCGTTGGCTGGATAACTAAAGAACCTCCTGATTTTAGCCATACCATTGGGCGTATGGCATCGTTTAGCTTATCATTAATCCCATAAAGGCTGGACAGGCTCAGCAAATCATCCCGGTACAACCGGAGTTTCCCCAGATCCTCCGGCTGATAGGCCTCAAGGAAACCCTTGATATGCCCAAAGAGGTCTTCATCATCCGTTACAAATTCATCCACCTTCTCCGTATAGCTGTCACGGATATCGCAGATATAATTCGGAGGGGTCTGGTATAGCAGGGAAAAACGATTTTTATGAACTCCATAACGCCGGATATTTTCATAGGAAGCAATCAGATTCTTAATTTCAGCAGCCAGCAGCTCTTCCGGTACGTAGGCTGCATTGGTCCGGATAATAAAACCGTATTCCTTATGGAGGTGCTGCTTCGCTATTTCCCTCAGGCGCTTGCGTTCCTTTTCTTCCGTAATTTTTGCAGAAACACAGGCCGCAGGCTTTCCATAAGCTAAAGCCGCATATTTTCCTGTGAAATTAAGGTTGGCACTAACTACAGGCGCCTTTGTCTTAATCTCCTCCTTTACTACCTGGACAATCAGTTCATCTCCCATTTTAAGCTTAACTTCATTTAGGGCTGCTTCCTTTTCATTATACTCTCCGCCACCTGCCATAATCGGATAAGGGTTTTCTCCCAGGGAGTAATAGCACATCCTGCCGTCTTCAATCTCAATAAAAGCCGCATTTATATTTTTAACAATGTTTTTTACCTTACCCAGATAAATATTGCCAAGGATTCCTTTTTCCTCCGATGCATTCAAGGAAACCTGAACCATATCCTGGGCTTCAAAGAACGCAGAAATAATTACGTTATCTTTTTTCGTTATAACTAATTTATTCTCCATTCTTCCCTCTTCCTCCAATCTACCTCTATTTAGAGCCTACAAATTTGTAACATTACCGCAATACCTGGTTTAAGTTTGCCAGCTTTCCTGTCCCCGGATCCCTCGTATAGGTCTCCAGCCGGTGTACCTGCCACGCAAATTTCTCAAAGGAAGCTCCTAAATCAGACCCCATGGAAGCTGCCTGCTCCTCATAAAATGCCTCCATCACCAATTCCGGCTTCAGGTTTGCACTGCTCCCCGTGTCGATCTGCATATAGAGCCTGATGCCATTTTCATATACATCCGCGACACTTTGGGGCTTATTGGTAGTATCCTCAGGATTTCCCGGATATAAAAGCGTTGCTTTTAATTTTTCCTGATATTCCTTTTCATCAAAAGCAAGCAAAGTCACCATCGGCTTAATATCGACTTCCTTCTCGGACTTCTTTGTCTTTTTACCGATGACAATCTCCGGCTTGTCAAAAAAGCTTTGAAAAGCCTTCTTGAAATCCTCCTGGGTACGGATGGATCCGCTTACCTGATACCCATCCTTTAAGGAAACCAAATAATCTGCGGAGGCTACCAATGACATAGCCGTAACCACCTTTGTATTAAATTCCGCCTCCAGCAAAGGATGGAATTCCACAATGCGGAACCCCTCCGTAAGCACGGCATTTAGCCGCTCTACCATTGTAGATGGTTCATCGCTGGATAATAAGGAAACATCCAGATACTCCGCATCCGAGGTCAGGCCAACGCCCAGCGGTGATGCAAAGGACATAATCTGATGGGGACTAAAGCCCTTGGAGTATTCGCTATCAAAATTTGCCCTCCGGAAGGCTTTCTGAAAATACCTCATAACATCCAGATGACCGATGAATTTCATCGCACCATATTTTTGAAACTTAATTCTTGCCTTCATCTGTATCCGCCTCCTTAGGTTCCTCAATATCCTTTTCATAGCATACTCCGCCGCCAAAATGCTTCACACCGCAGTTCACACAGGCTTGTCTGCAATTGGGCGTCACCCTCTCACCCTTTGCCCTCTTATATTCCCGCAGCAGGAATTCCTTTGTTACGCCGGTATCAATGAAATCCCAAGGAAATACTTCATCCTCAGAACGCTCCCTACAGTTGTAGAATTCGATAGACAGGCCATTCTCCTCAAATGCTTTCACCCATCTGTCATAATAGAAAAACTCACTCCAGGAATCATAGAGGCAGCCCGCCTTATAGGCATCATAGATTACCTTGCTGACCTTACGGTCACCTCTGGCCAGAACACCCTCCAGCTCTGTCAGCTTAGCTTCATGCCAACGGTATTTAATGCTTTTCCGGTTTAGCTGCCCGTTCATCTTGTCCCGAAGGAAATGAGCCTTCCTAATAAAGCCTTCCCCTGTCTCCATCTTACACCACTGGAACGGGGTAAAGGGCTTTGGGACAAAGAAGGAGGTGCTGGGGTTAACGCTTACCTTCCCATTTCTTTCCTCCTTCGGAATTGTATAATACTCCCTGGCAATCCGGTCGGATAAAATGGCAATGCCTTCAATATCCTCATCCGTCTCTGTGGGCAGCCCAAGCATAAAATAGAGCTTCACCTGATTCCAGCCGCTGCTAAAGGCCTTCATTGCCCCTCCAAGAATCATCTCCTCCGTCAATCCCTTGTTGATGACGTCACGGAGCCTCTGGGTACCGGCCTCCGGCGCGAAGGTCAGACTGCTCTTACGGATATCCTGGACCTTGCTCATAACATCAAGGGCAAAAGCATCAATCCGCAGGGAAGGTAATGAAATATTTACTCCTTTGGAGCCGAACTCATCAATTAAGAAATAAACCAATTCCTGAAGCTGGGAATAATCACTGGAGCTTAAGGAGCTCAAGGAGATCTCCTCATGTCCCGTGGACTGGAGCATCTCATAGGCACATTTTTTTAAATATTCCAGCTCCCGCTCCCTGGTGGGCCGGTAAATCATACCTGCCTGGCAGAAGCGGCAGCCACGGATACAACCGCGTTGGATCTCCAATACGACACGGTCCTGTATTGCCTTGATAAAGGGAATGATCGGG
Source organism: Mobilitalea sp. (assembly GCA_029974875.1). The sequence goes on along the minus strand of JARKQP010000712.1, from coordinate 1,641 downwards.
CGGGTGGGATAAAAAGCCTCGCTTAAATTCATTTCCACCTGTTTCATTACCTTCCCAGGGGCATAGGGGTTGTTTGGTGTATAGCTTTCTATTGTCCAGTCTTCCTTATATGCCACATCATAAAAAGCAGGCACATACATCCCTTCAATCTGTGCCACCATTTCTAAATATTCTTTTCTGGATTTTCCCGCATTTTTACATTCCTTGTAGGTGTCTAAGAGCTGGTCATAAGCCGTCTCCCCTTCCCCGATATAGAAGAAATCAAAGAAATCCGCAATAGGCTCCGGGTTATAGCTACAGGGTCCCCCGCCAATTACAATCGGATCTGCCTCAGTACGATCCTTCGCATAAATCGGGATCTGGGATAATTCCAACACCTGTAATATATTTGTATAACACATTTCATACTGCAAGGTAATTCCAAGGAAATCAAAATCCTTGATGGGATCCTGGCTTTCCAGGGCAAACAGGGGGATATTTTTTTCCCTCATCAGCTTGTCCATATCAACCCAGGGCGAATACACCCTCTCACAATAGGTATCTTCCCTCCGGTTGATGATATCGTATAAAATCTGAATGCCCAGATGTGACATACCGATCTCATACACATCCGGGAAACACATACAAAAACGTATATCCATCTTTGCCGGGTCTTTCACCTGCATATTTACTTCACCGCCAATATATCTGGCGGGCTTTTCAACAGTTAATAATATTTCATCAGATAGTGCCAGTTTTCTCATTTTACCCCCGTGCCTTTTAATTTTTTAATGGCCTTTCAAAAAAATTGAATAGGCCTGAATAAAAAGGTTGAAAATGTTCTTTTTTCAACCTAACGGACATTTGGCCACAAGGCCACTCAATGCCGGATGTGAAATGCTTTGTATTTCACACTACCTCCAGGATGCCGACTTAGGTGTATCTAAAAATCCGGAACAGTGCATGGTTTCCGGGTACGCCCTAAGCATCATACCGTATTTCTATCCGATATTATAACTGATATGCTTTAAAATTACAACGAACAAAGTCACAGGAATTCTTACTATAATAAATGAAGCTAAAAGAAAACTTATTATAATAGACAAAGTTAAAGAGACTCTTACTATAATAAACCATGTTAAAGGAATCCTTACCGTAATAAATAATGTTAAAGGATCCCTTCCGTAATAAACAATGTTAAAGGATCCCTTACCATAATAACCGTGTTAAAGGATCCCTTGCCATAATAACCATGTTAAAAGATCCCTTACCATAATAACCATGTTAAAGGAACTCTTTACCATAATAAACAATGTTAAACAGACTCTCACTATCTATATTATACTACATTATCAATCTAGCCTTATTTGAGCCAGGTAACAATATAATTTTCGATATTCTCCATTACATCGTTCTTAGTTATGTATTCCTGTACCTTTTCATTTGTCAGGTTTCCGACATTTAACTCCAACTTATCAAAAACAAAGACGGACAGGAATAATACCACGGCGCAGACCATTCTTACAATTAAAAACCGGAATGCTGCAAGCTCCTGGGGCGTATTCTCTTCCATTTTTGTATCCGTGATCTGCCTTATCTCCTGCTCGCCCCTCTCCTCATGCCCCTCACGGAACAGATTCCAGGTTTTCGTTTTTTTCGGTA
>JARKQP010000708.1 GCA_029974875.1 Mobilitalea sp. | reverse complement strand
CTTGTAATATCAACAGACCCTATTACGGGAACGGTCCAGGATATCGGGACACTTGCCGTGCATATCACAGCAAACGATATTGCCTCCAATGGGGCAGAGCTGATTGGAATTATGCTGACCATCCTGTTACCGGAGGGAACCTCAGAGGCAGAGCTTAGGGCAATGATGCAGGAGATTGAAGGTGTATGCTGCAGGCTGGATATGGATGTTATTGGAGGCCATACAGAGATCACGAAAGCGGTCCATCAACCAATTATAACCGTGACCGGCGTAGGAAAGATGAAGCGCCGGGAGGTAATTAAAACCGCCGGTGCAAGGCCGGGACAGGAAATAGTCATGACCAAATGGGCTGGCCTGGAGGGCACGGCAATTATAGCAGCTGCCAAAGAGGAAGAGCTTAAGACGAAGTACAGCGCCAGCTTCATCGAAGGGGCAAAAGGGCTGATGGATTATATTAGCGTGGTTCCTGAAGCGATGGCCGCCAGATCCCACGGTGTGACCTCCATGCATGATGTAACGGAGGGTGGAATCTTCGGCGCCCTATGGGAAATCGGGGCAGCTTCCAAGGTGGGCTTGGAAGTGGATTTAAAGAAGATCCTTTTAAAACAGGAAACGGTAGAAATTTGTGAATTTTATGATATTAACCCATATATGCTGATTTCCAGCGGCTGTATGCTGATAATTACCGATAAGGCGAATCAATTGGTTGACCAGCTAAGGGCAGAAGGAATTGCCAGTGCCGTCATTGGACGGATTACGGAAGGAAATGACCGCATTATCATAAATGAGGATGAAAGGCGTTACCTGGAACCGCCAAAGAGCGACGAGCTCTATAAAGTAATGTGATAAAAACGGAGGCAAAGCCTCCTAATAAGAATGGAGGCTTGTGATGAGAGAAAAAATATTGGCAGCGATTGATAAAAACAGCAAAATATCTGCCGCGGATCTGGCAATCATGCTGGGAACCACGGAGGAAGAGATTGTTTCCACAATTCAGCAGCTGGAAGCGGAATCAGTGATCTGCGGATACCCGACTCTGATTAATTGGGATAAGGTAGAGTGCGAAAGGGTTACCGCGTTGATTGAATTGAAGGTAACACCGCAGCGTGGCCTTGGATTTGATAAAATAGCAGAGCGTATTTATCAGTTTGATGAGGTACAGTCAGTCTATCTGATGTCCGGCGGTTTTGACCTGACAGTAATATTGGAAGGAAGGACTATGAGGGAGGTCGCCAGCTTCGTGTCCGAAAAGCTGGCTCCAATGGAGGCCATCCTGAGCACGGCAACACATTTTGTATTGAAGAAATATAAGGAGCATGGCCTGCCCCTGGTACAGAGCAAACATGATGAAAGGATGCTGATTACGCCTTGAGAAATCCATTAGCTAAAGTAGTTGTCGATATGCCGCCGTCCGGCATACGTAAATTTTTTGATATTGTCAGTGAGATGAAGGATGCGATTTCCCTTGGTGTGGGTGAACCTGATTTTGATACACCCTGGCATATCAGGGAGGAGGGTATCTATTCCCTGGAGAAGGGAAGAACCTTCTATACCTCCAATGCGGGCCTGAAGGAATTAAAGCAGGAAATCTGCAGTTATCTAAAAAGACGGTTTGAACTGGATTATGACTATAATACGGAGACGATGGTAACCGTCGGTGGCAGTGAGGCGATTGATATCGCAATGCGTGCCATGCTGGAGCCGGGAGATGAGGTTTTAATACCCCAACCCTGCTATGTGTCCTATCATCCCTGTGCAGTCCTAGCCGGAGGTAAGCCGGTGGTCATTGAGCTAAAGGGTGAAAATGACTTCAAGCTGACAAGGCAGGAATTAATCTCTGCCATTACGGATAAAACAAAGCTCCTGGTTCTGGCATTTCCGAATAATCCGACGGGAGCCATTATGGATCACGAGGACCTGCAGGATATCGTTGACGTCATCCTGGAACATGATCTTATTGTCATTTCAGATGAAATTTACTCCGAGCTTACATATGGCAAAAAGCATGTATCCATTGCATCCTTTCCTGGGATGAAGGAGAGGACAATAGTGATAAACGGCTTTTCCAAGTCCTATGCCATGACTGGCTGGAGGCTGGGATATGCGGTGGGTCCGGCAATGATCATTGAACAAATGGTGAAAATCCATCAATTTGCTATTATGTGTGCCCCTACAACAAGCCAATATGCAGGCGTTGAGGCCCTGAAGAACGGCGATCCCGATGTGGCGATGATGCGTGATGCTTATGATAAACGGCGCAGATATGTAATCCACTCCCTACGGGGTATGGGGTTGGAGTGCTTTGAGCCTTACGGTGCCTTCTATGTGTTCCCATGCATTAAGAGCCTGGGCATGACCTCGGAGGAATTCGCAACAAAGCTTCTTCAGGAAGAAAAGGTCGCAGTGGTTCCAGGAACCGCATTCGGTGAGTGCGGAGAGGGATATTTAAGGATATCCTATGCATATTCCATTGAGAATCTGAAGATTGCCCTGGAGAGAATTGAGAAATTTGTGGCGCGGCATAAAAAATAGAAGTACAAAATAAAAAGTAAGGCATAGAATGGCAGCCTGCCAGCTGTAGTATAATCAGCTGCAGGCTTTTCCTGCGCCTTCTGATAACTATATTGGTGACAATTGTTGGAATAATTTGAAAAACATGTCGAAATAAACCCAAAGGGCATGATATGTTGACTATAGTAGTTGAAAAAACGGTAGAGTATGTGTTACAATAGGGGGCAGGGGATATAGGAAGCAATACCCATGTTTCCCCGAGACGAAAGAGAGAAAAACCCTTCTTTACAGAAGGATTGGGAGGTGTTGTAATGGCCAGTGTTAATGTTGATCATATTAATCCATTCTTAATGGCATCAACAAGAATTCTGAAGGATATGTGCTTTATCGATGTCAAGATTGGTAGACCATATATAAAAAATCCAGCATTTTTCGAAGATACCCTGATTATTTTGATTGGTTTTACCGGTGAAATGAAAGGACAGGCGATGATTGCCTTTAGCAATGAGGTTGCCTGTGACATTGCTTCAAAAATGATAATGATGCCTATCACTGTCATGGATGATTTAGCTAAAAGTGCGATAAGCGAATTAGGTAATATGATCATGGGCAATACGGCCACCGTATTCTCTACCAAGGGAATTGCAATTGATATCACACCTCCAACCGTAGCAAACGGATCCATGTCCTTTACAACGAATTATGCATCTAATATCTGTGTTCCCTTAAATTATGACGAGAATAAAACAATTGAGATCAATATAGCTATAAAAGGTGATTAGTTCACCTTTTTTCATTCTGTGGCCGGCGGATACATAATTTGCCTGGCAGCCAAATGTCCGTTATTATGTAAAAAGGAAGTAGGTTGTAATATGAATATTGTATTATTAGAGCCTGAGATACCTGCTAATACAGGGAATATCGGCAGAACCTGTGTAGCCACGGGAACAAGGCTCCATCTCATCGAGCCCATGGGCTTCCGCCTAAATGAGAAAGAGATTAAGAGGGCAGGCCTTGATTATTGGAAGGACCTTGACGTTACAGTTTATGATAATTACCAGGACTTTCTGGACAGGAATCCGAATGCCAGGATTTATATGGCTACCACCAAAGCCCGGCATTCCTATACCCATGTGGAGTATGACCCGGACTGTTACATTATGTTCGGTAAGGAGAGCGCAGGAATTCCGGAGGAGCTGCTGCTGGCTAATAAAGAGAATACGGTCCGTATCCCTATGGTAGGAGATATCAGATCCTTGAATTTGGGAAATTCGGTTGCAATCATTTTGTATGAGGCCATGAGGCAGAATAACTTTGAAGGGATGCGCATGGAAGGAAAGCTGCATAAATATAGCTGGGATGACGCGTAGCCAGGGTATGCCTGATGATGGGCATACCCTGGTTTTTTTATTTCACCCTTTTTTCATGCGCAGAACCGGGAATAGGATTTTGAGCTTTTCAAGTGAAAACATGGAAGCAATTTCTACCCATGTGCATTTCTGTATTCACTGGCTGTCATACCTGTTTGCTTTTTAAACACCTGACAGAAATAACCCTGATCATCATAACCACATAGCTCCGCAATTTCCATCACCTTTTTGTTTGTATTTTTCAATAAATGTTTCGCATAATGAATGCGCTGTTCTGTGATGTAGTTAAACAAATTCATGCCGGCTTCCTGCTTAAAGAGATAACTGACGTATGCGGAATTCATATTGACTGAATCAGCAATACTATTTAGGTTAATATTTTCACCCAGATGATTCTGGATGTATTGTTTTATTCGTATGACATTCGTTATGCGGTTCCCATCTTTTTGAAGAATGCTGTTTTGTCTCAGCAGATGTAAAAATGAATAGAAAATAGATTTCGCATCATCTGCATTTGTGGCAGAGATAACAGGAATCAGGATATCTTTCTCCCAGGATAGCGGAAGCTCCGTAAAATCATTGGTAATTTTATAAAACTGATCCCGGATGCCATAGAGTAATTCCAAATATTTTGCCTTTATATGCTCTACATTTAACTTTTTTTGCAGCAGATTTTTCATGAACAGGTTAATCAGCTTATAAGCCTCTTCATCGGAAGAAAGCATCAGAATAACATTGGCAATCTGGTTAATCATTTCGTCTTCTTCCAATGAATCAGAGATTAGCTGTTCCGCGTCATGTTCCAGCTGGCTTTGGCTGAATTTGCAGAATTCCAGGATTTCGTGTGCGGCTGATATTGACATACGGAGTTTGCCGGTTTCTGTAACAATACAGCCCATGCCCCAATAAAAAATATCTCCGTATTCAGCTAATAAATCCTTCAGCTTATTTGTAAGGGATTTCCTTATTGACTGAATAAATGCGGCGGAGCTGACAGCCGCCAAAACAAGATATTTTTGCTGTGCTTTAACAAAATATAATTGATATCTTTCCCATTTGACAGCCAGCAGTGAAGCAATACATCCCATAGCAATGTCATTGCCGGTCGCATTATGAAATTCGAGCAAAAAAGGAATGTAAGCTTCATAAGGTTTCAGTAAATGAATATCCTCATAATTACTGCCAAGAATATTGCTTACAGGAAGTTCCATTGAATGAGGGATAATACTTTGTTGCCGGTTTTTATCAATTTTTTTCTGGGCTTTTATAATTGTTTGTTCAATTTCTTCAATGTTAACTGGTTTAATCAGATAGTCAACAGCTTCCAGGCGAATCGCGGCTTTTGCATATTCAAATTCACTGTAGCCGCTGAATACAATAAAGGTAGAACTACTTTTGCCTCTGCACTGCTCCATCAGCTGGATTCCGTTTATACCGGGCATAAAAATATCTGTTATAACGATATCCGGATTCAGATCCAGTATTTTATTTAAGGCCTCATTTCCGTTCTTTGAGTAACCAACAACACTAGTATTTAGTTGCTCCCAGCTGACATGCTTTATTAAACCATTAATTACCTTAGATTCATCATCAACGATAAATGCGGTATACATAATAATCACCCCTATATAGTCAGCTTTCGAGCTTGATTTTGACACAAGTCAGAGAGCCTTTTCCCGGTATAGACTTAAGATGCAATCCATATTCAGAACCATAATATAATTGAATCCGGTCATTGATGTTACGCAAAGCATATCCATGTTTTAATATTTCTTCCTGTGGTTCAGCAAAACCAATACCATCATCTTTGACACTAATCAGTACATCATTTTGTTCAATACTAGCATTAATGATGATGGTTCCGTCTCCCTCCTTGGGAGCAATTCCGTGGGTAATTGCATTTTCGACCAGGGGCTGCAGAATAAATTTCATGATATAATGATTCATTAAATTTTCATCTATGTTCATTTTGACATTGAATTTGTCCTCATAGCGCATCTTCTGAACATGAATGTAGCTTTCAACCATTTCCAGTTCACGACGGAACGTAATCAGCCGTTCTCCGTTATTTAAACTTAATTTGAAAACCTTGGAAAGTGCAACCACCAGTTTGGAAATTTCAGTTGCACCATGTTCTTCTGCTATCCAGAAAATAGAATCTAAGGCATTGTAAAGAAAATGCGGATTTATCTGCAATTGGAGCAGCAGCAGTTCTGCTTCTTTTTCTTTATATTTGGTTTTATATAGATTGGTATTCAATACCTCATTTTCCTCTACAACCTTCATAAACTCATTGCCTATGATTCCGATTTCATCACTTGTTTTAAATTCTAATTTACCTTTGATTCCTCTCTTTAGATTATCTACATAGTTACTCAGGTGTTTTAAAGCTTTGGTAATATTCTTCGTAAAACAGTAAGAGCAGAAAATCGCCACGGCAAAGGTTATCAATGCTATTGCGGAAAAAACAATGAAAGTCTGAGTTTTTTCTATGGCAAAGAGTTCATAGGGAGTGATCGAAGTGACAGTCCATCCGGCATTGGCGATGTTCATGCTTTTTACATAAAATCGCTTCCCTATGTCTAAAGTCACAAGTCCTTCGCCGGAAAGAAGTGTATTCATTTCATCGGCGCTAAAAGGAATAGAAGAGGAAGAATCAGCAGATATACTGTTGTAAAGAATATCATCTCCCTGTGTAATAATAAATTGTGTGTTGTTGATATTATTCACATCTGAAAAAATATCATGAAATACATATTTATTGATACCAATGACCAAAATACCGATAGGTTTGATACTATTTAGATTTTTTACCATCCGGGAATAAACCATGAGGCTATCCTGAAATTCGGTAGCTTCCGATGTGGATATCCAGATTCCTTTTCCCCGGGCATCCATTACCTTTTTAAGCCAGCCGTCTGTGTGCTCTGAAGAAATGGAAAGGGGGTTGAAGGCTGGGGCGAATGTTTTTTCTTTACTGACCGAGTAGAAATCATTTCCGAGATAGACCATGCCGATATATTTTTTATTATTTGTAATATTCATCAATAAATCTTTGCATTCTAACTCAGTGCGATAGGAGGGCAGGTTATACTCCTGTTGTTCTGTGGAGGCAGATAAAACCGTCTGAACAGCCTGGGAAGTGACAATCAGATTGCCGGTATCTGTAATATCATTGATGATATACTGAATGTTTTTATTTACCAGGAGGAGCATATTGCCGGTAAGCTGGTCCAGCTTATTATCGATTGCCCTGCTGTAGCTGCTTGTGGCGAAAAGCAGAAAAGAGAACAGCGGAACCAGAACGGCCACAATTGATAAGAGCAGGAATTTGTTGGCCATCGTTGTGATATGTAATACTTTTTTCATCTGCAGCGGGCTCCTTCCTATAATGATAGTATATCTAGTATAACATTTTCTTGACGGGAGAAAAAGCGAATATTATTTCCTTAAGCTTGCGTAGAATTATCCACAGAGCCGCGAGTTTATTAGTCTTTTAACAACAGCTTTCAGTTACAATTTGCGGAACCTCAAGGATTATTATTCTTTTACCGCCCCGGCAGTCATTCCGGCAACGATGCCTTTGTTGAGGATGAAATAGACAAATAAAAGCGGAATCAGAAATATGGATATTGCCGAAAACGTCGCCCCCCAGTCTACAATTCCCTTGGCACCGATATAATCATATAAACCGATTGAAATGGTTTTTAATTGGGATTTGCTGATAAAAGTATTGGCAAATATAAACTCATTCCAGACAAAAATGGTATTCATAGTGATAACCGTAACGATCGTATTTCGCGACATTGGGAACATAATGTTCCGGAAAATCTGGAAGACAGAGGCTCCGTCGATTGCAGCTGCCTCCATCATGGAGTCTGGAATAAACTGATAGAATGTTGTAAACAAATATATGGACAAGGGAAGGTTAAAACCTATCTGCGGTAATATTAATGACAGTGGGGTATTTAATATATGGATGGCTTTATAAATCTGAAACAAGGGAATAAGGGTTACGTGTATCGGTATTGTTATCCCCAACAGGAAAAAGGATAAAAATTTATTGTTATAACGAAACTCCAATTTTGCTATGGCAAACGCAGCGGTGGAACTTAGCAATACAAGAAAAAAAATTGTGACAACAAGAACTATCATGCTGTTCTTGAAATATAGAGCAAGGTTAGATGTCTCAATTGCTCTTATATAATTTGAAAGGTCAAGTGCTTCCGGTAATGCGAAGGGGCTTTTTGTTTGCGTTTCAATCGATGTTTTAAAACTGGTCATAATAATCAAGAAAATTGGGTACATCAAAATGCATAAAATAATGCACATAACAGTATAAACCATAATTGCTGAGATTTGTGTACGTTTCATTCCTATTACCTCCTTTAGTCTGTGGTAGTGCTTTTTGACAATGCTTTTCTTAAAATACATACAACGATAATACTTTCTAAAACAATAAAAACGGCAATTGCGCTTCCATAACCATACTGCGTGCTGTTGAAGGCAGTTTTATACATATAGGTTGTTACCAGTTCGGTCGCGCTTCCCGGGCCGCCGTTGGTGGTGATAAATGGAATATCAAATGCTTTTAATAATCCATTCACAGCCATAATAGATGCCATTGCCATAACACTTTTTATGTAGGGAAGCTTAATAAAACGGAACATTTGGAAGCCTTTGGCACCATCCAGCTTAGCGGATTCAATTACGTCTTTGGGGATTGCAATTAAGCCGGAATAAATAATCACCAGATAGAGCCCCATATTTTTATAGCATTCAATGATTGCAACACTGATAAGTGCGGTTTGGGAAGTGCCAAGCCAGGGCAGTGCCGTGTGTCCCAATCCGATGGCGTCTAAAATGACATTAAAGATTCCGGGCGGATCAAAGCTGTAGAATTTTTGGAATACCTGGGATACGGCAATGCCGGATAGGACGGTGGGTGCGAAATACATAGTTTTAAAGAAATTGGTACCTTTTGTGATATGGGTCAGCATTAATGCCAATATTAATGCGATACCTATCTGACCGACCAGGTTGATGACAATATAATAGATATTGTTCTTAAACGCATTGACAAAATAAATATCTGAAATTAGTTTTTTAAAATTATCTATGCCGATAAACCTCATGTGGGTGACTCCATTCCAGGAGAAAAAACTATATACGATAGACCATATAATCGGTAAAATAACAGTAAAACAAAATACTAAAACAGCGGGAAATAAAAAAAGAAGTATGGTACTTCGTTTGCTTAACATTCTTTTCATAATAAAATCTCTCCTTTTAGGTGGCTGATATACTGACTTTATTATAAAAGCGGCAGACATATCTTTTCTATTGTAGAATCTTTAGATTGTTATAGAAATGTTTAGCTAATTAAAAGATATATTTTTGACAAATAAAAAGTTCTTAATAGATTACAAGGAAACTAAAAATATCAAAATTTACAGGGAATCTAACATTCCGTATACTGTGATTATCAATTATGTGAAGGAGGATTTGGATTATGAGAAAGATTATGAGAAACATGAAAAAGATGATTTGTTTACTGCTTATTTCAGCTGTGGCTGGCTCAACATTGATAGGCTGTTCAAACGGAAGCGGGGAGAATCAGCCAATAGCTGTAACAGAGCAAGGTTCAAACGAGACTGCCCCTTCCGAAACAACCGGAACCGGTACCGATGATCATCCGATTAAAAATATGGTTTATCTTACCTGCATTACCCCACAGCAGTCCGGCTACATCAGTATGGAACGCGTTGTTGAAAAATATCAGAAGGAGGTAAACCCTAATTTTACTATGGATATTCAGTTTATTGCTGATAAGCCTGCCTATCTGCAAAAATTAAAAACTCTGGTTGCCAGCGATGAGATGCCTGATATGTTTAATATCGATACGGATCCATATGCAATTACGCTGTTAAAAGAGGGGCTTGTACAGGATCTGAATCCTGTTATAGAGAAATATCAGCTTGATGATGTATTTTTAGCGGCGCCGCTTTCATGGGGAAGAACTTCAGATGGAGTACAGATTGGCCTTCCGCTTGACTATTCTATCGAAGTTTTTTGGTATAACAAAAAAATGTTTGAAGTGGCAGGCGTAGAAGAGCCTAAAACATTTCAGGAGTTTTTGGATGTATGTGCCAGTCTGAAAGAAAATAGCTTAACACCAATTTCTGTATCAGGAAAAGAGGCATGGCCGATTCTGAGGTATCTGCTGTGTCAGACATACCGTAATGGTGGGAATGAATTTTTACAGGATCTGGCACGTGGGAAGCAGAAGATGGACAGCGGTGTCGGAATGAAAGCAGCCCAATTTGTACAGGAGCTCGGTACTAAGGGATATTTCCAAACCGGATTTGCCAGCATGGATTATACGGCGGCGCTTGACTATTTCTTAGGCGGCAATGCGGCAATGTATTACATGGGAACCTGGGATTTACCGTTTTTCCAGAATGATAAGTTAAGCGATGACATGAAAGATAATATCGGGTATTTTCTTATGCCTACATTAGATGAGGGATCCCCGGTGGGAACTGCTGATTTTGTGGCAAACAGTGCGATGCCGATTGGATTTGCTACCGATAAGTTTGATGCAGAAACAGAACGGTTTATTGAATTTTATGCAAACAATATAAGCGAAGCTTTGGATGGACTTGCATTTTCCTGTGCAAAAAACGGGAAGCTTCCAAATGATTCGGAACTTACGAAAGAATTGGCAGCAGATATGGAAAAATCTACAGGTTCCATCAACCTGTTTGACATTGAGTTGGATCCGGCTACAAATGAGTTGATAGGAAAAGAGGCGGTGTCTCTGGCTCTTGGAGATATTACGCCAGAAGAATTTGCGAAGCATATCGATGCGTCAGTAGAAGAAAATGCCCCTAATTTCTTCGGAGAGAATTGAGGAGAAGTCAGGTGAGGAATATTTTTTTCAGACCCCCAAATGGTTTTGCAGGAGATCCCATTCCATTTTACAGTCAAGGAACTTACTATATATATTATCTTCATGATACCAGACAGTCGCGCCTTACGGCTGATAAAACCACCTGGAACTTGATTACCTCAAGTAATTTTGCCGATTGGAAGAACTGGGGAACAGTTCTTCCAATCGGCGGTATGGATGACCCGGATTTATCCTGTTATACCGGCTCTGTATATCAGGATAACGATGGAGGATATCATTTGTTTTATACGGCACAGAATCCGGAGAATCCGGCATATTGTGAAAATGGCAGGGCAAAACAGTATATAATTCATGCGACAAGTACAGATTTGATCCATTGGGAAAAGCATTATGATTCTGTTTTTGGCTGCAACAACAGAGACTATGAAATGTTTGACTGGCGGGATCCCTTTGTATTCTACATAGAAGACGAAGGGGTATACGGGATGCTTCTGGCAGCACGGAAAATAAATGGAAGCTTTCGGAGAGGGGGCAGCACCGTGTTGCTGCGCTCACCCGATTTATATACGTGGGACCAGGGCATGCCATTTTTTGAACCGGATCAGTATTTTACACATGAATGCCCGGATTTATTCCGTTGGGGAGACTGGTGGTATCTGGTTTATTCTACATTTACGGAACAGTTTGTTACACATTATCGGATGAGCCGGAGTTTGAATGGTCCCTGGCTGATTCCGGATAATGACACATTCGATGCCCGGGGTTTTTATGCCGCTAAAACAGCCGGATATGATGAGGAGCGGTATGTAATCGGATGGATACCGACTAAATGTAAGAATAGTGATTTCGGATACTATGAGTGGGGCGGCAATTTAGCGGTACATCAGCTATTGCAGTGCCGGGATGGCTCGTTGAAGGTGCGGGTACCAGAAGGAATAAAGGAGACGTATAAGAAAAAATTCCCGCTTATTCCGGTACAACCGGCCAAGGCACAGCGGGAAAAGATGAAAATAGAACTAATGGCACCAGACCGGAAGGATTATTTTATCTTTGAGGAGCTTCCGGATGCCTGCTGCATAAATACAAGGCTTACATTTCATGATAATCCGCAAGCATTTGGTATTGCAATTCATATGGATGATACGTTAGATAATGGCTACTTTTACAGATTTGAACCCCATTATAACCGGCTTGTATTTGATATGTGGCCGAGATCCGAAGAAAAGGAACAGCAGCATCGGTTAGGGGGTGACCGGCCGTTTGAATGTTCTTTTGAAAGGCCAATAAAGTTAGTGCAGGACAAATGTTTAGATGTGATTATAGTAATAGAATATGATATATGTGTTGTGTATGTAAACAATGAGATTGCTATGTCGACAAGAACCTGTAATATGAACGGAAACAAAAAATGGGGATTTTTTGTATATGGGGGTGCTTTATCGGTTACAGAGTATGAAGTATTATTACCGGAATAGGTATAAACTCAAGGATTTAGTTGATGTAATGAGTAAGTGCCCCTAATCCCCTCATGAATGAGGGGTTAGGGGAGTTGGGGTGCCATAAGCACTTTTTTACTCTGCTGTTTTTGTCAGTGAAAAGGTGAATTCTGTTCCGACACCTTCCGTACTGATTACATTGATATTTTCATTATGTGCCTGTAGGATTTCCTTAGTGATGGATAAGCCTAATCCGGTACCCCGTTTATCCTTTCCTCTGGAAGGATCAGTTTTATAAAAACGTTCCCAGACTTTCTTAATGGATTCCTTTGGAATGCCAACTCCATGGTCTTTGACGGAGACGAATATCTTATCACCCTTTTCCTCTGTTGCAACCTTGATCTTGGAGTTGGGGTGGCTGAATTTTATGGCGTTATCAATCAGGTTATAGAGCACCTGCTGGATTTTCCCCATATCGGCATCCACGTACATCTCCTTAGAGGAAAAAATCAGGTTCAAGGTTATCTTTTTGTCACGGCAGCGGCCTTCAAAGCTTTCTGCCGTCTTTTTTATTATGTTGTTGATGTCAAAGGAGGTTATGTCGAGGAAGGTGCCCTTTGTCTCAAAGCTGTTTAATTCCAACAGGTTAGAGGTCAGCTTTGTCAGGCGTTCCGTTTCAAACAATATAATATCCAGGTATTTGTCCTGCATTTCGTAGGGAATGGTTCCGTCCTTGATGGCTTCTGCAAAGCCCTTGATTGAGGTCAGGGGAGAGCGGAAATCGTGGGAGATATTTGCCACAAATTTCTTCTGGTAATCATCCAGCTTGCTTAGTTCAACAGCCATATAGGAGATCGCCGCACCAAGGTCACGGTATTCGATTAAGCCCTTTTGCTTCAGGGGATAATTATAATTGCCGGAGCTGTATTTCATGGCGGCCTTCATCAGATTCTGCAGCGGTATGGCAGTAATATAATACAGATAGAGGAACACCAAAAACATCAGAGGGAGGAAAATTAACAGGCAGATATTCACCACATCGATATACTTCATTGTATCCCTTGTAATCCCGTTCTGGGAAGTAAATAAAATGATATAGCCACGGATGCGCTGGTTATAATCCAGGGTTTTCGTATAGCTTAGCATAGGCTCATTAAAAATCCCGGGAAAATAGTTGTTTTCCGTAATTACATGGTCCAAAAAATCAGCATTCAAATCAAAAATATTCTTTCCAAGAGCCCGGCTGGCGGTGGAGGAGTCAGCTATGACCGTCCCGTCCGTACTCACGGTCCATACACGGATGCCAAGAAAGGTTTCAATTGATTTTAGCTGGGTTTTCAAATCCTCCAGGGTCAGCCTGCTGTACTCTGCTGAGATGAGCTTAGCCTCCTTTTCAAGCAGGACCAGCTTATCATTCCTTAAACGGTTTTCCAGAAAATTAACACCGTATGTATTCAAAAGCAAAAAAACTGTTACCCCTACAAATAAGTAACATATGATAAGCCTTGACCATAAGGTTCTTTTCATGGAAAACACCTGCCCCTTCTATCTCTTTGTTGTCTTTGCTTCGAATTTATAGCCAATTCCCCAGACAGTGGCAAGACTCCACTGCTGGTGGTCCTTAATCTTTTCCCTGAGGCGCTTGATGTGGACATCCACGGTTCTGGTATCGCCAAAGTATTCATAGCCCCAGATATGGTCGAGCAGCTGCTCCCTGGTGAATACCTGGTTTGGGTTGGAAGCCAGGAAATATAGCAATTCCAGCTCCTTTGGAGGCATTTCTATGGTAGCCCCATAATACTGGACGGAATAATTGCTCAAGTTTATGATTAAATCAGGATAGGCCACATAATTACCGGTGGGGACGGAAGCCTCCTCCTCCTTAATCTCAGGCGAAAAGCGTCTTAATACGGCACGTACCCGTGCAACCAGCTCCTTTGAATCAAAGGGCTTAATCATGTAATCATCCGCGCCCAGCTCAAGACCCAGGACCTTGTCAAAGATTTCCCCCTTTGCCGATAGCATGATAATGGGTACCTTTGAGGTCTTGCGGATTTCACGGCATACCTCGTAGCCGTCAATGCCGGGCAGCATCAGGTCCAGAAGCACCAGGTTCGGCTGGTAGATGGCAAATTGTTTGATTGCCGCCTCCCCGTCGTTTACAATTAAGGTATCAAAGCATTCCTTTGTTAAATAGAGTGATATAAGCTCAGCAATATTGACATCATCATCAACAACCATTATTTTCTGTTTTGCGATCATGAAGCTGCTCCTTTCCGATTATGGGTAGCCTGGGAAACTCCCTCGCATGCCTGCACACAAAGAGCTTCCGAAAGCACTCCTTATTTGAATTCGACAATTGTGACACCGTGGTCGCCTTCGCCAAAGCCGCCAACCCGGTATGATTTTACATATTTAAGCTTCTTAAGATGGGCATGGACTGCATTCTTTAAGGCTCCCGTACCCCTGCCATGAATGATGGTTACCTGGGGCAGATGTGAGAGATATGCGTCATCCAGATATTTGTCCAGCTCCGGTAAGGCCTCGTCTACCGTCTTTCCGATCAGGTTAATATCAGGGTGGATGTTCGCCGACTTGGACATCTTGATCTTTCCGCTTTGGGTTTTATTGTAGTTTTGTTCCGCTATAACCTCTTCCTCAAGGATTTCGATATCCTTTAAGTTCACCTGGGAACGCAGGATACCCATCTGGACGTAAAGATCCCCTTTTGCATTGGGAAGGGTGCTGATGGTACCCCTAAGGCCAAGGCTGATGACATTGACCGGGGTGCCTATCTTCAGGTCCTTAACCGGAGGTTTCTTGTTCGGCTTGGCAGCCTTCTTAAACTGGGAGGACTGCTGGTCATTCAGCTTTTCCCTCAGGCTGCCCCGCTCGGATTCCATATCCTTGATGTTGCCGCCCTCCTGCATCCATTTATTATACTTGCGGATACTTTGGTCGGCGTATTCCTTTGCATCATTAAGGATCTTAGCGGCCTGCTCCTTCGCTTCATTTAGCATGCGTTCGCGGCTGGCGTCAAAGGATTCGTTCTTCCGGGCCAGGCTTTTCTTCAGCTGCTCAATCTCGGCCTTGTATTTGGCGATGGCATCCTGCTCCCTTTCGATGGTAATCCGGCTGGATTCCAGGTCGCTGATGACATCCTCAAAGCTCTTATCCTTGGTTCCGATCCGTTCCTTAGAATCAGCGATAATATAGTCCGGGAGGCCAAGCTTGGAAGAGATGGCAAAGGCATTGCTTTTTCCAGGTATGCCGATTAACAACCGGTAGGTCGGACGCAGGGTTTCTAAGTCAAACTCACAGGAAGCATTGGCCACTCCTTCGGTGGAGAGGGCATAAATTTTTAATTCGCTATAGTGTGTGGTCGCCAGGGCACGGATATGGCGCTTGTGCAGGTGGGAGAGGATGGACATGGCCAGGGCGGCCCCTTCCGTCGGATCCGTACCGGCACCCAGCTCGTCGAATAATACCAGGGAACGGTCGTCGGCCTTGTCCAGTATTTTAACAATATTGGTCATATGGGAGGAGAAGGTGCTGAGGCTCTGCTCAATGCTCTGCTCATCCCCGATATCTGCATATACCTCCTCAAATACGGCAAGCTCTGAGCCGTCAAAGGCAGGGATA
>JARKQP010000694.1 GCA_029974875.1 Mobilitalea sp. | reverse complement strand
GAACTCCGGTGCTTCTTATATGCTACATAATGATAATGTGGATGACCACTTTGATTATTTAGATGGAAGGGATTTTGATGAAATCAACCGGGCGGCATTTGAAGCAACCTTAGCGGCGCATAGTGAAAAATTCCCTTGTGTTAAGATTAGTATCCCTGCAGTGAATGAAGAAGCTTTTGGACAGTTGTTTTATTTTTTTGAGTTTGTGTGCTATTTATCTGCAAAGATTCTTGGGGTTAATCCCTTTGACCAACCAGGCGTGGAAGCATATAAACGGTATATGTTCAAAGCGCTAGGAAAGACGGGAAACCATAGTCGTGACGGACATGGTCATCCATATTGTGGATGAGATGATTTATCGAAGGGATATATTTCTGGTTATCAGGCGTATAAAATGCGCTTGAAATAATGTTTAAATGAAAGAAGGAGGATTTGGGTTATGAAAAAAAGTTTTAAGAAGATTTGCGCCCTCGGCCTGGCTGTGGTAATGACAGCTTCGGTGCTGGCAGGTTGCGGTGGTAACTCTGGTTCAGATTCCACTAATAACAATACTAATGGCAATGCTACGACTGGCGGTGCTGCCAGTGGCGATGCTGCCAGTGGCGGTGACAGTACGGCGGCTCCCACCAAAAGTGATGGTATTTTGGACATAGGTTACTCTTCGATGGTAGAGAGTTTAACCCCGTTTCGCGGTAATACGTTAAGAAACGCACCATTTATAACGCAATTATTTGAATCTCTGGCAGTAGTAAATGAGAACCGTGAAATGGAACCTTGGGTAGCTAAATCCTGGGAAACCAATGATGACGGTTTTACCTATAACATTGAAATTTGGGACAAAGTAACCGATTCCGCAGGTAATAAAATTACTGCAGCTGATATTGTATGGTTCATTCAGGAATCTATGACAAGAGCACTAAAGCCTGTATTTGCAAAGGTTGAAAGTGTTGAGCAGACTGGAGACTATACTCTGACAGTTAAGATGAAATCTAATATTGTCGGTACCTTTGAATCCCTTTTGAGAGATACTTTTGCAATTTCCAAAACTGCTTTTGAAGCAAGTGCGGATGAATTCGGTGCAACATTAATCTCCACTTCGGCTTACAAGGTAACAGAATATACTACAAATTCCATATTAACTCTTGAAAAGAGGGATGACTATTGGCAGGATGAAGCGAATCTTCCAAAATGCGTCGTACCGAATGTAAAGAAACTCAGTTATCACTGTATCGCAGAGTCTTCCCAGATGGCAATTGCATTGGAAACAGGTATTGTAGATATGGTAATAGCGTTGGATGCTTCTTCAGTTGTACAGTTCAAGGATAATGATGATTATACCGTTGAGTTAGCAGAAGGTTCACAAGGATGGCAGATGTTTTTCTCAGGAGCTGACAATAGTGAAGTTGCAAATAATGTAAAGCTTCGTCAGGCAATCTGTTATAGTATCGATGAAAATGGTCTGATTGCCGGTTTGTTGCAAGGTTACGGTACTCCGATGTATGACGTTTGCCCGCCAATGTATAATGGATTTAACGAGAAGTGGAAGAATGAAGATTATTACAATTATAATCTGGATAAGGCAAAACAGTTAATTGCAGAATCCGGCTACAATGGTGAGACAATCAGCATTCTGACTACCAGCACTACACTGACACAGAGATTAGCAGAAATGTTACAAAGTTATATGATGGCAATTGGGATTAAGGTAGAATTAAATATCGTAGACATGGCATTATATACCTCAATTCGTCTGGATGGTACACAGTATGACATCGTGCTAAATACGATCGGTGGTACTTATCTGCCAGACCATTGGTCCATTCGTTATGACCCGGCTGCATATAAAACGGGTGATGCTACAAGCCGTCATGACAATACACTGGGAGAGCTTTTATATAAGACCTGGACACCAAGTGGATTTACAGAAGCGAATATTGACGAAGTACATAATTATATCAAGGATAACGCAATTGCCTATGGTATGTTTAATCCTCAAACAATTGTTGTGATCCGAAAAGATGCTGGTTTGGAAGAAGAAGTACTAGAGTACCAGGGTTACATTGCTCCTGCAGCCAGCAAGTTCACTAATTACTAATATTAGAGAAACAAGACGGTCTTATCATAATTCTAAGCTGTGGTGCGCAGGAAACATTGATTTTCTGTGCACCATCCAGCTTCAATGGAGAATAATATATGTTAAAATATGTAGGGAAACGATTGATATGGATGATTCCGATCGTTCTGGGAGTTGCGGTTCTGGTTTTTACAATGATGATTTTTTGTCCTGGCAGTCCGGAACAAATTATCCTTGGTGCTACTGCAACAGAAGCAGAACTTGCTTCCAAGCGACTGGAATTGGGATTGGATGATCCGTATTTAATTCGTCTTGGTCGGTATATGAGTGATGTATTTATTAATTTTGACCTAGGGAAGTCCTGGCTAACCAACGTGGATATTATGAGTTCTATTTTGGAGCGTCTTCCTAGAACTTTAATGCTTACGATTGCAACCTTGCTGATATCCGTTGGTGTTGGCGTTCCTTTGGGTGTTATTGCAGCAATCAAGCAGAATAAATGGCAGGATTCCTTGTGTATGGTGCTTGCACTCGTTGGTGTAGCAGTTCCAAACTTTTGGCTCGCTCTGCTATTGGTTTTACAGTTTTCTGTAAAACTGGAATGGCTGCCTGCTTTAGGAATCGGAACCGGACTGGCAGGAATCAAATTCTATATTCTGCCGGCTATCTCCGGAAGTACAGGCGGCTTGGCGAACTGTGCAAGGCAGACCCGTTCGGCAATGCTGGACGTTATTCGTGCCGACTATATCACAACTGCTCGTTCCAAAGGTGTGCCGGAGCGAGATGTAATTATTAAGCATGCCTTAAAAAATAGCTTAATACCGATTATTACTGTAATGGGAACGATGTTTGGTCAGTTTTTGGGCGGAGCTATGATTATAGAGACTATTTTCTCAATTCCTGGTATGGGAACTTATATTATTGGTGCGGTAAACAGCCGTGATTATCCGATTGTACAAGGCGGGTCTATCTTCCTTGCTATTACGTTTAGTTTTTGTATGCTGATTGTTGATTTACTTTATGCGATGGTGGATCCAAGAATCAAAGCTCAATATGCATCGCAAAAGAAGAGAAGGAAGGTGAAAGCAAATGCCTAAGACAATCACAAAAGCCAAAAAGCAGAGCGAATTCGTTCGTATTATAAAGCAGATGAGCAAGAATAAGATGGCAATGTTTGGTCTAGCAATTCTTTCAACTGAGATTATACTGGCTATATTGGCACCCTATATTATACCCTATGATTATTCTCATATGGATATGATAAATACCTTTGCCAAACCATCCTTTCAACATCCTTTCGGATGTGATGATATGGGAAGAGACATTTTCAGCCGCATCCTATATGGTGCCAGATATTCCATTTCCATCGGTATTATTTCCGTTGGTATCGGTACATTTTTTGGATGCACAATTGGTGCTTTGGCCGGTTACTTTGGTGGTCAAGTGGATAATATTATTATGCGTTTACTGGATGTCATTCAGGCAATTCCGGGAATGCTGCTAATGATTGTTATTTCCGCTGTACTTGGACCGGGATATTTTAACACTATTATTGCTTTATCCGTAGGAAGTATCTCCGGTATGGCCAGGCTGCTTCGTGCACAGATGTTAAAAGAGCGCGAGAATGAATACATCGAGGCTGCGCAATCCATCAACTGCAGCAAATTTCGTATTATCGTAAGCCATCTGCTTCCTAATTGCATTTCCCCAATGATTGTATCTGCAACCATGGGTGTAGCGCAGATGATCACTATTGCAGCGGGTTTAAGCTTCATTGGTCTAGGTGTTCAGCCGCCTACTCCTGAATGGGGAGCTATGTTGTCTGCTGCACGTCAGTTTATTCGTCAGGCACCACATCTGGTTTATTTTCCGGGATTGGCGATTGCTGTAACAGTACTTGCGTTGAATTTATTGGGAGATGGCTTAAGAGATGCCCTTGATCCCAAGTTGAAGAATTAAGGAAGGAGGAACTGCTGTGTCTCAAAAAGATATAAATACAAATATGCCGTTCCTTTCAATAAAGGATCTAAGGGTAGAATATAAATCAAATGGGCAGATTGTGCATGCCGTAAATGATGTAAGCCTTCAATTGGAACGAGGTAAGACACTGGGGCTTGTTGGTGAGACCGGAGCCGGTAAAACGACCATTGCGAAATCTATATTACGGATTCTGCCGGATGTGGGCAGCCGTATTGTAAATGGAGAGATCTATCTGGATGGTGACAATCTTTTGAACCTACCGGAACATGAAATGAGAAAGATCCGTGGCAATAAAGTATCCATGATTTTTCAGGATCCCATGACAGCGTTAAATCCTGTACAGCGTGTAGGTGATCAAATTGCTGAAGTAGTGCGTTTGCATAGTGATAGTAATAACACCGCCGAGCATGAAAAAAGAGCGAAAGAGATGCTGGAAATAGTAGGCATACCGGCAGAACGTTATTATGCATATCCGCATCAGTTTTCCGGCGGAATGAAACAGAGAGTGGTCATTGCGATTGCATTGGCGTGTAATCCGGATCTCTTGCTGGCCGATGAACCAACTACTGCCCTGGATGTGACCATTCAGGCTCAGGTGCTTGATTTGATTGCGGAATTGAGAAATAAATATAATACAGCCATGCTGTTGATTACCCATGATATGGGTGTTGTTGCGCAGGTATGCGATAGTGTTGCTGTTATCTATGCCGGAAATATTATAGAATATGGTTCAAAGGAGCAGATATTCAGACATTCTTCCCATCCGTACACCATTGGTTTGTTCGGGGCGATCCCTGATATGAATGAGGATGAAGAATGGCTGCATCCTATCGAGGGACTACCACCAGATCCGACTGATTTGCCTCAGGGGTGTGCTTTTGCTCCAAGATGCAAATTTGTGACCGATGCATGTCGTAAGGAATCAATTAGTATGTACAAAACAGAGGATGGCCACGACTGCCGTTGTTGCCACATTGATGCCGTTAAAAAAGGGGAGGATTAAATGAAGCCGCTTATTGAAGTAAAAGGTTTAAAAAAATATTTTACAACCCCTCGTGGTATGCTGCATGCAGTGGACGATGTTGCATTTTCGATTGAAAAGGGGCGTACCCTTGGCGTTGTAGGAGAATCTGGCTGTGGAAAATCCACTCTTGGAAGAACCATCATTCATCTGCATGAGAGCACTGAGGGGCAGATTTTGCTTGATGGACAAGATGTTACCAATTTGAGGGGTAAGAATTTACGTCTGGCACGTGAAAAAATGCAGATTATTTTTCAGGATCCGTATTCCTCGATTGATCCTCGCAAAACGATCGATTATACAATCAGGGAGCCTCTGATTGTGTCAAAACGGTTTTCAAAAAGCGAAATTGAGCAAAAAACTCAGGAGCTAATGGATTTGGTTGGTATCGATGAGCGGCTCCGAAAAGCATATCCCCATGAATTGGACGGCGGACGCCGCCAGAGAGTCGGCATAGCACGTGCACTGGCACTGGAGCCTAAATTTGTGGTTTGCGATGAGCCGGTATCTGCCCTTGATGTATCGATTCAGGCGCAGGTTCTTAACCTCTTGAAAAAGCTTCAGCGGGAAAAAGGTCTGACTTATATGTTTGTTACCCATGATATGTCTGTTGTACGCCACATTTCTGACGATATATGCGTAATGTATTTGGGGCAAGTGGTAGAAAAATGTTCTTCCAAAGAGTTATTCAGGAATCCGCTGCATCCTTATACAAGGGCGCTTCTTTCAGCAATTCCGTCTACAGATATTGACCGACCGAATAAACGGGAGATTTTGCGTGGTGAAATAACATCTCCAATCAATCCAAAACCAGGATGCCGTTTTGCAGCCCGTTGTCCATATGCGAAAGAAGTATGCCATCAGCCGCAAACGCAAGTTGAAGTTTCTCCTGGACATTTTGTAACATGTTGCAGATTGAATGAAATCGACGGAATGTAACAAGTGGGAACTATAAAACAACCGATTATCTGGCTAAGCAGATAAAAAGTGAAAGAAAAAAGATGGCGCTGCGGCTTAAGACACGCTATAAAAGAAGAGAAGACCAGGAAACGCTGATGGAGAATCAGCGTTTCTTGGGTTTTTCTATGGAAAAGTGGAAACATTAGAAAAAATTGCACCCCACATAAGTTAGGGATACAAAAGTCAAGTGTACAACAATGAAATATCGAAGGCATATTTGTATGGATAAGGAAGCATCATAGACGAATATCACCTGCATTGTAAGTCTGGATTTTATTACTGAAAAGCATTTGAATGGCATCCAGGCGCTGTTTCGAATAGGTGAGGAAAATTACGTCCTTCTTTGGTGGCCAGTTTAACATCATATCGAACCGGTCTTCATCTGTCAAAGCAACTTTTGAAATGTAGATATAGAGTGTTCCGGTTTTTTTTGTATCCTTCTTATGAAATATTTTAGTACCTGCAACTCCGACTTCTGCAATTTCATCCCAACTGAAAAATCTCAATGTTTTCCGAAGGATAAAGCAGCGGATGCCGGATTGTTCCACGGAAATTGTAGCGCCATAGGTAAGCATTGGTCTGATGAAAATAAATCCGATTAGGAAAAAGACGGCTGCCGATCCAAACCGATGAATAATGATCAGGCTGGCGGAAATGGTGAAAGAAAATAGAACGGTGGCGAGGCTTACAGCAGCCTTAAATGTATCAATGCGGTATTGCCTTTTCATGAAATAGACTTTCCTTCCTTTAAATAAATTAAATTAACTAATTAGTGTAATTATACCGAAAAAACTGTGTGGTGTCAAATCGCAAAATTTAAAATGGTATTTGGATAAAGTCCCAATCTGCTGTAATAATCCATAGGGCATATAAGATAGTCTATGGCATTATATTTTTGGAATCAAGATTAAAAAAACTTATTTTTATAATTTATTAATTTTTGGGATATGGGGGTTTATTTATTCTGTTTTACACATTTTTTATCTATTTTGTACATTGCCCCCTTGTGTATTTTTACTGATTAAGTTATAATAAATTAAATTAATTAATATAAATAAAGCTTGGTGGAGGTATTTGATATGGAATTGTACAAGGATCCAAAGCAGACGATAGAAGCAAGAGTAGAGGATCTGCTTTCAAGGATGACGTTGGAAGAGAAAGTGGCACAGTTGTGTGGTGATTTACCGGCTTCCTTTATCGAAGAAGGAAAGGTCAACATGGAGCTGCTAAGAGAGAAATTTCCGGATGGGCATGGACGTTTTACCCAATATTCGATTGTCGGACTTGTAAGTCCTGAGCAGATTGCCAAGGTTAGCAACACGGTTCAGCGTTACTTTGTTGAGGAAACAAGACTTGGAATTCCGGTTGCATTGCAGACGGAAAATCTCTGTGGATATCCTGCAGCTGGCGGCACCCTGTTCCCGGCTATGATAAATATGGGATGTACCTGGGAACCGGAACTGGCAGAGAAAATGAGTGGAATCATTGGTCAGGAGAGCCGCAGTGTAGGGATCACTTCCGCCATGAGCCCGGTAATTGATGTGGCACAAGATCCCCGGTGGGGACGGACCTATGAAACCTTTGGAGAGGATCCGTATCTGATTAGTCAATTTGGTACCCACTATGTGAAAGGGATGCAGGAGCAGGGGGTCAGCTGTATAGCGAAACATTTCCTGGGATATTCGGCAACACAGGGTGGCCTGAATACATCGGCTTGCCGCATGGGCAGGCGGGAGCTTTATGAGATATTTGCTACACCTTTTGAAGCGGCAGACAAACTGGCAGGACTGGATGCCATGATGGCTAACTATGGAGAGATTGATGGTCTCCCCGTGATTGATAACAAGGAAATTATCGGAACATTGTTACGTGATACTATGGGGTTTAAGGGTATACTTACCTCTGATGGTGCAGCCGTGCTAAAAACTTTAAACTACTTTAAAGTTGCAAAAACCTACGAAGAGGCTGGATATTTGGCAAAGAAAGCTGGTACTGATACTGAGATACCTGTTGGAGCTGCGTTCCGTCAGCTGCCGAAATACGTTCGTTCAGGTGAACTGGATGAGGAATGCATCGATGCCTCCGTGCGGCGTGTGTTGACAGTGAAGTTCAAGCACGGTCTGTTTGAGAATCCTTATTGTGATGAGGCAAGGGTATTGGAAGCGCTGAATAGTGCCGCAAAGAGTGCGCTGAGTGAGGAAATTGCTGCCAAGTCATTGGTTCTCTTAAAGAACAACGGTGTGATTCCGTTAAAAAAAGGAACGAAGGTAGCGCTGATCGGACCTCATGCTGATTCATTGCGATATCCAGTGAGTGGATACACCTATCCGGCTTATATAGAGATGATGAAGGCCGGTGTTGAAGGAGAATCGACCGGTTTTAACGGTTTGGCAGATGAGCAGGAAAGGTCTGATGGCGAAGGAAAGAAAAACAGAGGGCCTTTTGCGGCTATGTATAAAATGTTCTCAAAGGAAGAACAGGACGCTATGGATGATATGAAAACGGTTCTGAGAGAAATGGGAACCCGCACTTTGAGGGAGGTTCTCACTGAGTGTTTTGCAGTATCCTATGTGCAGGGATGCAGCATTATAGGAAAGGAAACAGATGGTTTTGCTGAAGCAGTAGCAGCAGCCAAACAGTCTGATGTAATTGTGATGGCTTGTGGCGGCAACTCAGGCTGGGTCAATGTAACCGGGGGTGAGGGTAAGGATCGCCAATATCTTGATTTACCCGGGGTGCAACAGCAGCTGTTGGAGACTGTTGCAGCAACAGGAAAGCCGATTGTATTGATACTCTATGGACCGGGTGTTTTTGCGGTTAACTGGGCAGAGGAGCATTGCAGCGCAATTTTACAAGCCTTCATGCCAGGTCAATATGCAGGAAAAGTGATAGCGGACGCCTTGGATGGAAGTATCAATCCAGGTGGAAAGCTGACCATGTCCGTACCAAGAACTACCGGGCAGATACCAATATATTACAATCATCGTATTGGCTCAGGCTACAACAGTGGCGCTGATGCTGAAGCAGCAAGCATCTTCTCGGGTGGATATGTGGATGGTCCGGCAGATCCGTTATACTGCTTTGGTCATGGTCTCAGTTACACCACGTTTACACTTTCGGATATGCAGGTATCTGCAGGGGAGATCCCGACAAATGGTAAATTGGAAATCAACTGCAAGGTGAAAAATACCGGTGATGCAACCGGTGACGAGACAGTACAGCTGTATACCAGCTTTACGGAAGCACACGTTACCCGCCCCAATATGCAATTATCCGGTTTCTGCCGAATTACTCTGCAGCCTGGTGAGGAAAAGACGGTTGTATTCCACCTGGATATGGCACAGCTGGGTTATTACAACGAATATATGGAGTTTGTAGTTGAACCGGGAATGCTGCACCTGATGCTGGGAACAAGTTCCCGTGACCTTCCACTAGGCCAAAGGGTATGTTTGACAGGAAAGCCAACGAATGTAATGGGCAGACGTGTTTATATGTGCCCAACCGAGCTGCGCCAGGCTTAACAGGATGATTAGGCTGGCTACAGAATTTTATACGGCAATCAGAGAGTAAGACCTGAGTTGCTGCGCATTAGAAAGGAATGCTGACTTATGAATAAAAGACCTCATATCATTATTTTTAATCCGGATGAAATGCGCTCCGACTGCCTTGCTCATCTGGGACAAAATCCTGCTGCACAGACACCGTTTTTAGATGAATTTGCTAAAACGGAAGCTGTTTCGTTTCGGAATGCCTTCTGCCAGAATACGGTCTGTGTCCCCAGCCGTTGCAGCTTCTTTACCGGTCTGTATCCTCATGTCAATGGGCACCGTACGATGCAGCATCTGTTGCGCAGCCATGAGCCAAGCATGTTTTCTGAGTTAAAGGAGGCAGGATACTATGTCTGGATGAATACACGCAATGATTTGGTGGCTGGGCAGATTCCCGGATTGCTGGAAGCCCATGCAACTGAGATTTATTATGGTGAAGATCGCCCGAAGCCGCCTGGGCCGGAAAAGAAAGATTTCCGCGGTCAGCCCGGAGATAAAAATTATTACTCCCATTACGAAGGGCGGCTGTCCCTGGATGAAAATAAAAGGCATTATTCTTCTGATGATGGGATTGTAGATGCAGCCATTGACCGTATCCTTCATCCGGTGGATGAACGGCCACTGTGCATGTTCCTGGGATTGATGTATCCGCATACTCCATACGCGGTAGAAGAACCATATTTTTCAGCCATCGACCGGAAGAAGCTTCCCAGGAGGGCATTGGCCGGAAGCGGAAAGCCTCAGATAGAAGCTGATTTAAGGCGGCTTATGGGGATGGATTCCTATACGGAACAGGATTGGGATGAGCTGCGTGCCTGTTACTTAGGTATGTGCATGAAGGTGGATGACCAATTCAAGCGCCTGTGTGATGCTCTGAAAAAGGCTGAAATTTATGAGGATTGCGCCATATTCTTCCTTAGTGACCACGGTGATTATGCCGGTGATTTCGGATTGCCGGAGAAGTCCCAGAATACCTTTGAAGATTGCCTGACCAAGGTACCTTTGCTGATAAAACCGCCACGAAGTGAGATGGCTGATCCAGGAGTTTCGGATTCTTTGGTGGAGCTAATAGATTTTTATGCTACGGTGATGGATTATGCCACTGTGGAATCCAACCATGATCACTTTGGCCGGAGCCTGGGTCCTGTTTTGGAGGACAGGAGCAAAGAAGTGCGTGAATATGTCTTTTGTGAGGGCGGCAGGATGCCTTGGGAGACACAGGCGGACGAATATCACCCGGCTGCCGGAAGCTCAGGTAAGATTCCGGAGGCAAGTATGTATTGGCCGAGGCAGACAGCGCAGCTCGATGCAGATGCGCACTGTAAAGGAACGATGATACGAAACCGTACCCATAAATATATTCATAGGACGAATGGAAAGCATGAGTTTTATGATCTTCAGTCGGATTACCTGGAGGAGAAGAATGTCTTTGGAGATGCCGGGTATGAGGAGCAGGTGGTTAAGCTGAGATTATGCTTACTGGACTGGTATCAGCAGACTTGCGACATCGTTCCACGCGATTGCGACAGACGGTTAACTGATCGTATGATGTGGGCAATGGTAAAGCAGGATTGTCCGCCACAGCTTGAAGAAAAAGCCTGGGAAATGATCCGCGACGGAAAGGGAATGGCTTACATCAAAGCGCAGCTGGCAACGTTGCAGGCAGATGGATAAAGTACTGGATCAATGAGTATGGAATGGCACAATTGTACTGTATAGGACCAATGAAGGTAGAATGGTACAATTGTACTGCATAGGACCAATGAAGGTAGAATGGTACAACTTGTACTGTATAGGACCAATGAAGGTAGAACGGTACAATGTACTGTAAAAGACCAATGAAAATGACGCGGTTCACATCACTATCTCAAGGAAGACATGGTGTAAACCGCATCATTTTGTACTATTCTATAAAGGTTTTAAGATCGTTTTGTACTGCTACGGCAGCTGCCCCCTCGGCACCGCTGAATTCATTGGGTTCAACAAAGATGAACTTTGTATCCATATTAGTAGCTGTATATAGATTCTGGTGAATCACTTTCATGAGTTGATCCTGATTCTTCTGGCTCTGGAAAAGATGACTGTCAATTAGGATACATTGTGGTTTAACAAAATTATCAATATTGGCAATTGCAATACCCAAATAGAAAATCGCATTTTCTAAAATACGATTAATACTCTGGTCGCCTTCGGACTGTGCCTTTAAAATCTCATATATCGTTGGAGAATCAGCATTGCTGCAGATCTGTCGAAGAATAGCGGCCCCACCTTTGCGTAGCTCATCGGCACAATTAGAGATAATTGCGTATTCGCTGGAAAAGGCCTCTAAACAACCATGATTTCCGCATCTGCAGAGTGGTCCGCTGGAGTCAATGATCATATGTCCAACCTCGCCCTGACCGATAATGGATTCATGAAAACGAAGATGAGTGTACATCAGAGGGCAGGCAATACCTGTTGAAACCAAGAAATACGCGAAGGACGGGTAATTATCCATTAGTTCATGATTAAATAAGTAGGAACCATAGGCTCTTGCACAGGCATTATTTTCTATTGAGACAGGTCCGTTGTAGTTAAGCAGTCTGGATACGTCTCTTCTGACATCTTTATTCTCCCATCCATAGCCTGGATGAACAGTCAGTATCCCTTCGTTGCGGTCAACAAGTCCAGGCAGGCATACGCCGATACCTGCTATTTTAGCCTTGGAAATTTTACTGGTGCGCAGGAGTTTTTTCACCAGCTCGCAGGTTTCAGTAATTGCTTCGTCATAGTCACTGTAGGCGGTATCATCTGCAATGGTTTTTACTAATTTCCCACGATAATCAGTGATACAGGCACGGCGCAATGCGCCGCGTATCTCAATCCCTAAAAAGTATCCGCCGTCGTCTGCGATATCAATCAGGGATGCCTTACGCCCGAGGGTTTTTTCGGAAGCCTTCGTATTTTCCACTTCTTTGATAAGCCCTTTGGAAAGAAGAAAATTGACGGTAGTAGTGATAGTAGGAAGGGTAAGGGATAGCTTCTCTGATATCTCTATTCTGGAAATCGGACCATCGTGATAAATCATCTGGCGAATTGCTGACTGGTTGGTAACTTTAACTCTTGACAGATTATTTCCATTGGCAATTTGCATGTTCTTTGTTTCCTTTCTGTTCATTATATATCGATCATTCCTAAGCATAATATGGCCTACATAAAATCATCTTTAATTATAAACCAACTATTGTATATTTCAAGCAATTATTATAAACTTTTAAACCGATTTGAAGCTTTTTCGGGGAACTCCGTTCCTGGTCCGGACAGATGCGGAGGAATTAATATTAAGAAGTATTCTTATGCGGAATAAATATTGTAGTTCCTTTAGTTGAGATGGGGATAACATGGGAGAATATTTTCCTCTGTCGTCCGGCCAACCTCGGTCAGGTCATCGATAACCTGCTGTGGATTGAAGAAGCGGACAAAGTCTTCAATCATTTGCTCACCCTCCGCTGCAAGAGCATCCCGCTCTGCAATAGAACGGCAACCTTCCCCACCGCCATGGTCTGAAAACTGCTCAAAGAAGTATCCGACATTGCCAGGGGAGGTAGCGAGGGAGTTCAGCCGCTGGATGGTTGAATGGAAAGAGCTGCCTGAAGGAATCAAAAAAGGATCTTCCTTATACTCGGCATTAGGATCGACATAGAGATAGTCCAGCTGATGCATTTGCTTATAAGCCCCGTACATAAGCTGCCGCATTGGCATACCACTTACCTTCCAGCCCTTATCCCTGGCAATCTGCATGGCTTGTATCAGGCTTATATGAACAAAGGGTATCTTGGTATCATGAAATGCATCCATGATAAAGCTGTTGATTGTCAGGTAGGCAGGACCATGACCGGAGAGATAAATCTGCTTACGGAAACCTTGTTTCAGCAAGCTCGCTGACAGCTGCTTCAGGTAAGCGGCACCTTCAGCGATGCTCATATATACTGTGCCACGCCCAATGCGTGTCGCGCCGGGGTAGAAGAACGGAAGGCCGGATAGTGACAGGCTGTCGGTGGCCTCCGCCATTTTTTCCGCAATGGCTTCAACATAAATTGTTTCGCAATCCAAAGGCAAATCGCCATGAAGCTCTACAGTACCGACAGGGATAAAAATGACATCCTTACCACGGTCCAAATATTCTTCAACTTCAATGTTTCTCATTTTATTTAAAATACGTGTATGCATATAATCCCTCCTTGAGATGTAATAATTAAATTAATTAATAAATATGATAACAGAATAAATATGAAATTACAAGTTTAAGATTAGAATTTATTGCTTTAGGATATTGAAATTGTCACTTAAAGATGATATAATAAATTAAATTAATTAAAGAATGTATAAAAAATAAGAATGAGATAATAAGCTAGAAAGGATGAATAATACCATGAAAGATATTTTGCTCTATATGTCTGATCAGCACTCCTATCATCTTCAGGGATACGCAGGAAATGAAATTGTACGGACTCCTAATCTGGACCGCATTGCCAGGGAAGGAACCGCGATGACAAATGCATATACGGCATGTCCGCTGTGTGTGCCGGCACGTGCGGCAATGATTTCCGGGCAGCTCCCTAGCAATAATGGTGTCTTATTTAATTTTAATTCTATCAGCTCAGACTGCGCTACGTTCCTTCACAGCCTGACTGTATCCGGATACGAGACGGTTCTATGTGGCAGGATGCATTTTGTTGGCCCGGATCAGCGCCATGGCTATGCGAAGCGTATTGCAAAAGAACGTACCCCGGTATACCACAATAATGTTCCCAAGCTAAAGGGAGAAGAGGAAAAAAAGTCCAAAGTAACAGGGTTTGATGAGAACAGCTCACTCTATTATATCGGTGGAGGCGATTCTCCGGTCTTGGCTTATGACCGTTATGTAGCAGATGAAGCATTGGAATATCTGAGTCAGGAGCATGAGAGGCCGCAATTTATTACGGTAGGGACTTATGGACCGCATTTCCCTTATGTTGCCCCGGAGGAGCTTTATGAATATTATTACGATAAGGTTAGCCTGGAGGATGTTTCGGAGAAATTTGAGGGACATCCGGCGCTGGAGGGTAAATTCCAGGAGGCGGATCCTGAGGTGGCCCGGGCGGCACGTGCAGCCTACTATGGTTTGGTTGAGCAGCAGGACAGACATATCGGAACCGTTTATCATGCATTCCAGGAATATCTGGAACGGACTGGGCATGAAGGTATCTTTATCTATGTCTCGGATCATGGCGATATGAATGGAACGCACGGCTATTACGGCAAGCAGGTATTTTACGAACCGTCTGCCCATATTCCCTTCTTGATTCAGGGGGATGGAATTCCGTCCGGGAAGCAGATTAATAATCCAACCAGCCTCCTGGATATTGGTCCGACCATCTGCGGGCTGGCTGGAGCGGAGGTTTTAGCCGGTGACGGAAAAAATATTTCTGTTCAGCTTCTTGAAGGCAGCGGGGATGGAGACCGGATGGTAGTCAGTGAGTTGTATACATATTTAAGTAACGGTGGTACCTCCCTGGGAAGGATGGTGCGTTGGAATAAGTGGAAGTTTTTAACCTATTCGGGCTTCCAGGAGGATGATGTGCTCTTTGACCTGGAGAAGGATCTTAATGAGGAACATAATGTGATAACGCAGTTTCCTGAGATTGCAGAAAAGCTTCGCCGGAAGGCGGACTCATATAAGAGCTATGATGAGGTGATGCTGCATGAAAACTGGGTAATGCAGCAGCTCCGTCTATTGATGAAGTGCGATTATGATAATCCGGAGGAAAGATGGATTCCGTCGGGGATACAGGAGCTTGAAAATCCTATTTGCAGCAAGAAACCATTTCAGCCGACACCATGGGTGAAGCAGATGATGAGCCGGCTCAAATAAGCGTAAATTATAATTTATCAAGGAGGAAGTAGCAATGAGAGTAAAGCAGATTAAAGATATCGACGCTTTTTTTAGGGCGCTGGAAACATGTCAGGGAAGGGTGGAGCTAATTACGGATGAAAAGGATGTGCTTAATTTAGCCTCGAAGCTGACGCAGTTTATAGGATTGACCAGGGTGTTTAGCAATCCGGAGGTAGAGTCTTATGAAATCGTATGCTATAACGGAGAAGACTATAATAAGATCAAAGAATTTCTGGTTCCTGCTGATCATATGTAAAATATGGAGGTATGAAAGGAATATCTAAGCGCAATGTGCTGACAAAGGTAATTTACTTGGACAGTATTGAAAAAATGTAAGGGTATTTATGCTTGCTTCTCTATAATAAAAAGGAAGTGGAGACTTATGAGGGTTATGCGAGGATTTCAAGGTGTAAATTTAAAAAACTATTTTGGGATGAACAAAACACGTAATAGATTGATTTTAGCATTTTTTGTACCGGTTATATTGATTATTGCTTTAGGTATTATCTCATATGCAATTGCTTCGCAAGGATTAATCAATAGTTATGAATCATCAGCACGCTCCGTTACTCAGGGAAAAGCAAATTTGATAGCCTATAATATGGAATCGCTGGTTCAGAAAGCGGATGTATTAGCAGAGAATGAAGTGATAAAAAAATACTTTTCTGATTTTTATAAGAATAAGCCTGAAGAACAAAAAAGCAGATGGAATGAAATTACATCTCTTGTTTCAAAGGAGATACTATCACAAAAGTTTATCTCCAATATTTACATAGTAACACAAAATGGAGAGCATTTTTCAGGAAGCGGAACGGCATTCAATGATTTTGGTTATGATGAGTTTATGCAGTATGAAGGTGCAAGCCTTGCAGAGTCAGGAGCGGGCAGAGTATGGATTGGAGAGCATCCGTATTTGGATCAGAAGACGAAAAGTGAAAAATCCAATTATGCTATGAGTTATCTTCAAGGTATTAATAATTTTATTGGTCAACCGATGGGCTGCCTGGTGATTAATGTGTCAACTAAATCCATACAGGACATAATCAGCAATGCGGATATGCCAGAGGGCAGTTTTGTCGGAATGGTTACAAATGATGGAAGAGAAGTTTTAACAGGAGGTATAGAACAAGGGTTTAACCTGTCAGAGCAATCTTTTTTTCAAGCTGCCAATGAAAGTGCGGATGCAAACGAAAGCCGGTATGTTGAGCTGAAGGGTAAGCAGTATTTATTTACCTATACAAAAATCGGTGAATCTGGGAGTGCTATTTGCACATTCGTGCCTAAAAATGAAATTCTGTCAAAGGCTAACGAATTAAAGACCATCACAATATGCATGATCATATTTGCCGCATTCATTGCAATTGTTCTCGGAGGAGTCATTGCAAGTGGGTATAGTAATACACTGAATGATGTTAACCGGGTGCTGCATCAGGTAGAAAAAGGTGATTTAACATCGATGACGAAAATTACGAGGCGCGATGAATTCCGTACCCTCGGCCGATGTATCAATGATGTAATCAAGGGTATGGGAAGCTTAATCAGACAGATGAAAAACAGCAGTGATACCGTATCGAAATCGGCTGTTATGCTTTCTGATAATTCATTGGTTTTAGTATCAGCTACGGAGAGTATTGTACAGGCAATTAAGGATATTGAGACGGGAGTTGTCCAGCAGGCAGAGGATGCGGAAACAGGCTTGATAGAGATGAATGATCTTGTAGGGAAGGTTAATGATCTTTATGAAAGAACGCATAATATCGAGCAAATTGCCGGTGATACATCTGAACTTGTCCGGGATGGTATGAGCAGTATGGATAATCTCTGTGTGAAAGCAAATGACACAAAAGAGGTCACAAAAAATGTGATAGGGGATATTGAAAAGCTTGAACTGGAAATAAGTGCGATTTCGGGGATTTTGGAAACAATGAGCCAAATAGCGGATCAAACAAATCTTCTGTCTTTGAATGCATCAATTGAGTCTTCCAAAGCAGGTGAATTTGGACGCGGTTTTTCCTTAGTAGCATATGAAATCAGCAAGCTGGCAGAACAATCAGTTAACGCATCTT
>JARKQP010000673.1 GCA_029974875.1 Mobilitalea sp. | reverse complement strand
AATAGGTAAACTCCGTATAGCTTAAACCAAATCCAAATGGAAATAATGTATCAATCTTTTTCTTTTCATAATAACGGTATCCTACGAAAACACTTTCTCCATATACATGATGATTACATTCACCCGGGAACAAAGGATAGGCAGAAGTATCCTCTAAGCGTTTCGGAAAAGATACAGGCAGTTTACCGGATGGATTTACTTTACCAAATAATATATCTGCTACAGCTTCCCCAACGGTTTCGCCTACTAAAAACTGTTCGACCACGGCACCTACTCCATTAATCCATGGATCCATAGTAACCGCATCTCCATTATTTAAGACAATAATAACCTTTCCTTGAACCTTACAGATTTCTTGAATCAGGCGGATATGGGAAGAATCAATATCCATGGTTTTCCTGTCAAAGCCTTCTCTGTCATAAGCAACCCATAAGCCTGCAAAAATAACAGCTGCGTCTGCCTCCCCGGCTTTTTCTACCGCCTCTGCAAGTATTTGATTATTGATCCTGTTATTTAATTCATAACCTTTTGCATAGGTTATCTCAATATCATTGCCTGCTAACTGGCAGATTTCATCATATGGGCTGCTGATCCTGGTGGGATTTACCAAGGTACAGCCGCCCCCCTGGTATCTTGGTTCTGTTGCAAAAGCGCCGATAACAGCTACTTTCTTATATTTTTCCTTGGTTATCGGAAGCAGGTTATTTTCATTTTTTAATAGAATGATTGAATCCTCTGCCACTTTTTTTGCAATCTCCCGATGGGATTCCCAATCAATATGGTCTTTAAAACGTTCCTCTGCTTTTGCCTTAAATATCATTTCTAAGATGCGGCGCACACTGGTATCCAGCACGGATTCATCTAAGGTTCCGTTTTCCACCGACTCCTGGATGGATTTGTTGTTCCTTCTGTTTTCAGGCATATCCAGATCATTTCCTGCTTTTAAAGCCTCCACCCGGTCTTTGATACCGCCCCAGTCTGACACAACAACCCCATCAAAATCCCATTCATCTCTTAAAATGTCCGTAAGCAGCCTTCTATTCTCTGCCATCTGTACACCATTTACCTTATTATAACTGGACATAACCGTCCAGGGCTTTGCATTTTTAATTGCCAATTCAAATGGCGCAAGATAAATTTCCCTCAGTGCACGCTCATCAACATCTGAACTCATATTAATCCGCAAGGTTTCCGCATTATTTGCAGCAAAATGCTTGATACTGGTTCCCACGCCCTGGCTTTGCACGCCCTTAATAAAGGCTTCTGCCGTTTTACCGGTTAAATAAGGATCCTCCGAATAATATTCGTAGCCTCTTCCTCCTAAAGGGCTTCTTTTTATGTTAATGCCCGGAGCCAGTAATATATTTACTTTCCTAAAATTACACTCATCTCCCAGCATGGCTCCCATGGATTCTATCAGCTCCATATCCCAGGTGGATGCCAGCGCCGCCCCGGAAGGATAGCATACTGCTTCATACTGCTTGGTGATCGTAGGTGAGTTCTGGGTCAAATCTGTTACCTGCAAAAATTCAGAGGTATCCTGTTTCCTTTGATTATGGACAGGCTTCATAATACGGATTCCATTGGAGCCATCTGCCATCCACACTGCTGGAATTCCTTTCTCCTCTATATCCTTTGTCTGCCAAAGTCCTATACCGGAGCACAAGGATACCTTCTCCTCCAATGACAATTCCTTCATAATTTTATCAATCTGATTCACGGTTCATCCTCCTCTATCCCTTTACTCCGCTGGACGCGAAGCTTTCAATAAAATATTTCTGGGTGAATACGAATAAAATAATTAACGGCGCCACTGATAATGTACATCCTGCCATAATCAATGCATAATGTGTACTCTGGGCCTGCTGGAACCGCTGCAGCCCCACGGTTAATGTAAGAAGGGATTCCTTATTGCAATAGATCAGGGGATTGATATAGTCATTCCATGTCCATGA
>JARKQP010000669.1 GCA_029974875.1 Mobilitalea sp. | reverse complement strand
TGCATAGATATTACCGTTAACGGTAGTACCCTTGATGTAGTCCCCAACCTCTGCCAAAGTTTCCGGTGCATACTTCGGTAAAAGATCGTTCAGAGGCATTAACTGGTTCTGCGCAATCAGAGCTGAAAAGCTGGAGGCAGGAATCGGAGTTGTTAAACAGATGTCCACCTTCTCATTACCTGTGATCGCAAGGTTAAGCTGCTGTGAATAGGAACCTACTTCTACATACTGTAATGTAACGTGGGTGTTAATCTCTTTCTCAGTAATAGCATTGATGCCTTCTTCAACCGCATCCTTACCATCACCCATAGCTCCCAGGGACATTACCATGAGGGTAACCTCAGCCATGTCTTCCGGTTCTTCTGCGTCCTGTGTATCGCCTGCTGCATCAGTGATGTCTTCTGCAACGTCCTTTCCAGGATCATTCGTACCTTCATTGCTCCCCTCGGATTTTCCGCAAGCCCCAAGCATTGATACTGCCATTAATAGCACTAATAACATCGCTATAAGTTTCTTAATTTTGTTCATACACATCCTCCTTAAATTTGATACTCCCATTATAATATGTCCCTAATCCCAATACATCATTTTCTATAAGCAATTCACCTTGTTAAGCTAGATGTTTTTTCATTTTTAATGGAGTGGATAGACAATCCTTACAAAAAGTTTCATATTTTCATTGTAAACTTAACATTTTCAACCTATAATATACTTAGAATAAATAATTTTATTCATTAAAAAGCACGTATAGAGGTAAACCATGTATAAATTAACTACGAATTCACAATATAGCAACGCCATTATATATAAAGTGACTGAGCCTGTTTATTACCGGTCGGAAGGAGTCACCTTTCTTTGCATGCTCAGCGGGGACGCGGTCATTGCCTGGGATGACAATAGCTATTATCTGTCAGATAAGGATGTCCTCCTTTTGGAGCCAAATGAGTATTACCATTTAAAAAGTGATACCTCAGCCCTCATATTGGAGCTTAGCTTTGATTATGTCTTCTTTAAGGAAACCTTCTCGTCAGATTACGGGAGGTTAATCTGCAATTCCATCCTTGATCAGGAGCATGATTACAAGACCCTGAGAAGGCACCTGGCGGGAACTGCCATTGTCCATTACAGTGACCTCCAGGAAAACCGGTTTTATCTGTTATCGAATATCTTCCAGCTGTTCCATTAC
The DNA here is from genome assembly GCA_029974875.1 of Mobilitalea sp. Next base: position 9,351 of record JARKQP010000669.1, on the reverse strand, counting down.
CTGGGTAACGAGTTTATCCACCCGGTTCCGGAGGATGAGGCCATAAGTAAGCAGCAGCGGAAAATTAACCGGATCCTTTCCTACCTGCAGAAGAATTACCAGAATTCTATTTCCCTCCAGGATCTGGCCGGCTATATGAGCTTAACACCCCAATATCTGGAGCGGTTAATGAAGCAGTCCTTAAATGTCACCTTTTATGATTACCTGAACCAGCTCCGGCTCCAGGCCGCTTATGAACTGCTGAATAATACTACCCATAGCTTAAACTATATTGCCCTAAGCTGCGGCTTTCCAAACCTCTCCTCCTTCCAGAATTCCTTTGTGGGCAAATACGGCGTCAGCCCGGCAAAATATAGGGAGGATAAGCTGCTGGAGCTGCCGCCCTCCGATTCCAAGGAGGCTGCCTCTATTACGGATGCCTTGGCAAAGGACTTTCTGACCAACAGCATACGGCTTCCGAATTATTCAAACTCCATGGTGGAGAACTCTACTCCGGTCACCTCCTCCGCAAGTGCGGCTAAGCACAGACCCTTTCGCCCTGTCTGGAAGGATTTGATTAATCTAGGGCTGTGCAACAACTTTGAACGCCCTTCCTTCCGGAGCCACCTGACCATGCTGCAAAGTGAGCTTAAGTTTAACTATGGCCGTATCCAGGGAATTTTGGACCTGATTGACATCTATTCCTCCGAGGATACCACTAACTATAACTTTAACAAGATTTACAGAATCTTGGATTTTATGCAGATCATCCATATGCATCCCCATTTTGAGCTTGGCGGTAAATCCCCTACGATTTATAAGGACGAGATAGATACCCTTCCCTCGAAGCGCCAGGGAAACCAGTACATCAATAGGCTTGAGAAATTATTGCCCGTATTCCTGGTGAACTGTATTAACCGCTATGGCTTTAAGGAGGTTTCCAACTGGAGATTTGAGCTGTGGAGGGAATACAGCGATTTTATGACCTCTGTTGAAGCCCCTGCCGACTATATGAAACGGTTCCGGTTTGTCGCTGAAACCATCAAGAAGCATATCCCCCAGGCAGAGGTTGGGGGACCGGGCTTTAATACCTTTCTTTCGATGGACTATCTGGATGGGATCCTAAAGGAATTCGTCAAAAGCCATATCCAGCCGGACTTTATTTCCTTCTACCTATATCCTTATATCGAGCCGAAGGATGGTCCCTTTGACCAAAATGGCCAGCTCATGATCATCTTAAATAAGGATAAAAATGCTTACAAAAAGCTAGTTGACAGCGTCAGGCAGCTCCTTCACAAGCATTTTACAGACCTGCCAAAGCTTTTTGTTACGGAATACAGCTCCGTCATGTATTCCCCTAATTATATCAATGATTCCACCTACCAGGCGGCCTTCATCATAAAGGAAACCCTGGAGAACTGTTCTGTCCTGGATTCCTTTGGCTATTGGCTGATTTCCGACCTTTCCATGGAATATGCGGAGGCGGTGAATATCCTCTTCGGCGGCAACGGCCTGATCAGCCGGGACGGTATCAAAAAGCCCAGCTACCATGCCCTATCCTTTTTAAGTGCACTTGGTGACCGTATCATTGCAAGGGATAATAATTATATTATTACCTCCAACTCAAATAACAAATTTCAGATTTTGGCCTATCATTATTGCTATTATAATGAGGAGTATTGTGATGATATAAACAGATACCGGTCCTTCCGCCTCCCGGCCTCTGCCTTTGAAGTGCTGCCGCCTATTGATCTGTCCATACAGCTAAAGGATATTCCTCCCGGCACTTATACTATAAGGCAGCGCATCATAGACCATGAGCATGGCAATGTTTTAAATGACTGGCTGCGCCTAGATGCCCCCAGCAATTTAGCTGATCAGGATATTGAATATTTGAAAAGCATCAGCATACCCGCCTTTAAGATCTATAAAAAAGAGGTTACGGATCTGCTGTCCATATCCTGCCATTTGAATGCGAACGATATTATATTGACAGAGATAGATTTATTGATTAAGTGATTTAGCTTAGAACGGAGGTAGACATGTATCTGTTTTCCCATCTCGCAACTACTCTTAATGTGACCATGATGAATGTTAAGAGGGTCAGCCATTATGTTCCGGAGCATTATCAGATGCAAATGGTAATTAAGGGCTCTATATCCATCAAGGATAACGGGGAAAAATATATTTTGAAAAAGGATGATATTATCCTGCTATATCCCTGTTACCAGTATAAGGTGGAGGCAATTACGAACAACACGGTCCTTGACATAAGTATTCCCGCTAATTTTTTTCACAGTATGGTGAAACCGGGCTATGAGGTTGTCTGTAATTCAGCCATCGGACGAAAAAATGATTATCTTGCCCTGAAGAACATCCTGACAGATATGGTGGTATATTACAATAAGGAAGATAACCTCCTGAAAATGTGTTCCCTGCTGTATTCCCTGATGGATCATTTAAATGATAATTTTTTGGTCAGCCGGAGCCAGAATGGCTCCTCGGTTAGTGAATCTACTTACAGCGAGCGCATTGATAAAATTGCAAATTATATCCACACGAATTATCCCCTGCCCTTGAACCTCCAAACACTGGCTGATCATATGTTCCTAACGCCCCAGTACTTGTCCAAATTCATTAAGCAGAATTTTGGCTTAAATTTTAATAAGTATTTAAACAAGATCCGGATGGAGCATGCCATGGAGGAGCTGAAATACACGAACCATTCCATTATTACCATTGCATTTAACAATGGCTTTGCCAGCACCACCTCCTTTAATAAGACCTTTAAGGAGTTTTTTAACGTGACTCCGACCGCATACCGGCAGACCCATAGTAATAGCTACCCTGTACCCTCCTGTGACGGCACGGATTCAATGGAGCCGAGCCTTGGGCACCTGGCTCCTGACTTGGATTCCACGACTCCTGACCTCCACGGCGCAATCCACCGCAATATCATCAATACGACAGAAAAAAAGGATATGAAATCACCCTGGTTAAAGATTATTAACGTAGGAATTGCCCGCAACATCCTGTCCCACAATTTCCATAAGATCGTCCTTGAGTGCCAGGATTCCTTAAAGTTTGAATATGCCCGGTTTGAAAATGTTTTTTCCGATAAGGTTATTTCCTTGATACCGAATTCCTCAGTCTATAATTTTACTAATTTTGACGACATTATAAGCTTTCTAAATAAATGCAACCTCTACCCCTTTATCGAGCTGGGCAGCAAGCCGGAAAAAATCTTCTATATAGAAGACAGTACAAAGGAGCAAAAGAACGATGAGTCCCTGCTGGAGGAGGTCATCAGAAATGCCCTGGCTTTGGATGCCCTATTAAAGCATAGTATCAACCGGTTCGGGATTGACCATGTATCCCATTGGAAATTCGAGCTATGGTATCCACAGAACGAAAACCTGGAGTTATTAATAACACCCTCTGAATATGTCAAGGGCTATAAGGCTTATTCTGAGGTAATTCAAAAATACCTGCCCTCTGCAAGGATTGGGGGACCCGGCTTTAATACCAGCGGAAATATGGAGAACTTTGTCTGTATCCTGAAGGAGCTGCAGAAGCATAGTATCACTCCTGAGTTTATCTCCGCCTATTTATTTCCCTATGAGCCTGATACCTATAGCGAGGATGCAGGGCAGCTGTCCTACCGGATTCTCTCCCCAGAGCCCTCCAGGTTCAGGAGGGTATTGGCCCAGGTTAAGGAGGTCATTCACCAGCATTTTCCTGATCCTCCTCCCGTATATATTACTGTTTTTAACTCCAATATATCGCCTGAGATATTCGTGCCCAACTCTTCCTTCCAGGCCGCCTTCCTCTGCAAGAACGCCCTGGAGCTGTTAAATGAGGCAGATGCCCTTGGTTATTATATCTTCACTGATATCTCCAATGAGTATGCCTCCGACCAGCCAAGCGTATTATCCGGCGTCGGGCTGATTGATACCTACGGCATTAAAAAGCCCTCCTACTTTGCCGTTGAATTTTTATCAAGGCTTGGCAATAACTTGATTGCACAGGGCTCTAACTATATCATGACTTCCTCGCATGATAATAAATATCAGCTTTTGGCTTATAATTATGCTCATTATAATAAGTATTTTTGCATCAACTGCCGGGACCGGATCAGCTTCCAGAATACCTACAACGTCTTTGAGCCAGGGGAAAGGATTACGCTCCAGTTTGAATTAACCCAGCTGCCTCCGGGACGGTATAAGATCAGGAAGCATATCCTAAACCGTAGCAATGGGAGTTTCCTGGATGAGATTATCAATATCCTGGAGCGGGGCAACTCCACACCGGAGGAGCTTCTTTATATGATGCTAAATATGCAGACCAATGAGGTGGATTATTATAAGAGTATTTGTATTCCTAAGCAGGAGGTGCTTTATGCCAATTGTGATGATTCCCTCAGCTTGACCTTGGAGCTGGAGCCTCATGAGGTGAATTATATTAGTATTTCTAGGAAGCTGTAGGGTGAAGCCGGCATGATTTGAGTGTCTAATGAACGAGATTCACCGCGTTAGTATAAAGAAGCCTTTTGTCGGGCGAGTTTATTTGTTTTATAATAAACATTGACTATTTTTCTTGCTTATGGAAACTGCTATTTCTTTTTAAAATAAGGGCTAACTATTGACTTATGGACAGTAGTGTGTTAAGCTCCAACTATAGTACATAAAACAGTAGTGAGGAGGTTGCATTTATGGAACATAAAAACAGATATCTTTATTCTATTGGCATGCTCCAGCTTTTTTTTAACTCGGCAAGCCGGGAGGATGCTATTGAAATTGTGCAGGATTATAATGAAAATATGGCTGCTGCCCTGGATGAGGGGCTTAGCTTTGACGAGGCCAGACTTAGGCTTGGGTCTCCCAATGAGATCACATTGGCACTTAGGAAGGAAAACCGCTTCCACAGGAGATCCCCTTACCTGCCCTTTATAGCGGTGGCTGTTGTCCTGTTCCTATGGGGCCTTTTAGTTTTTAGTAAAACGGCTAATAACGGGGCACGTTTCTTGTTCCCGTTAGGAATCTTGGAAGCTATACTCATCATCATTAGCTTTGTGTTGGTTTGGATCGCACTGCGCGTGCCCTCTCTTTCTGTGTTACTCGCCCTAAAGATGCGGGACAGGCGTGAGAGGATTTATCTTCTGATGCTTAACCTCCTACCTTTATGCTCCATGCTTCTTTCCTATATTGGGTATCTCTGTATCACTGGTCTTGATTTTTGGCAGCTTGAGCCTTGGAAGATCGGGCCGGCAGTTTCTCGCATTTTAGATATAGCTTTATTGACTAATCTGGCAGTTATGGTAGTCGCGCTATACCGCGCCATCAGATACTCGCCTTATTTTATCTCTGCCTTTATCCATACGGCGGGGGTAATTGGGCTTTTGTTATCTCTCAGCCGTATGTTGCATACGCTCGTTGACCCGGAAGAGATGCATAGGATGGTGCTATCCAGCGTTCTGCCTTATGCTACAGGACTTTCCTTGGCCTTATTGACACTTATATTAGTCAGCATCTTTCGTAAAAAGGGGGCTATGGTATGGATGCCCAGATGAAAAAAGGTGTAGTGGAGATGTGCATCCTCCACCTGATCCAATCCGAGCAGCGGTATGGCTATGAGATCATGCAGCTTGTGAACAAAGCCTTCCCGGATATTAATGAAAGCACTATCTATGCCATCCTCCGGCGCCTGAATAAGGAAGGGGCTGCCAAGGTGACCCTTGGTACAGTGAGCGGCGGCCCACCCCGGAAATATTATTTTATAACCGAGCAGGGACGGGAGGCGCTGGCTGGTGCGAAATCGAATTGGAGGGGGCTGATTGCCTCTGTGGCGGCTCTTGGTATTGAATGAAAAGCAAAACATAGCTCAAAGGAGGTACTTCGTTGCGAAGTACCTCCTTTTCATCCCCGTATAAGCTTGTCATACATTAGTTGCCGGCGCGGTCATTGCCTGTATATAAGAATCCATCTTATTGGCCGGGCTGTATCCTATCTGACTAAATTTTTAACAGCATCCAGCCGCTTTAATAACACAAACCGGATCTTTTCCTTTTTCCTTTAATTTATCGCAGGCACCGCAACCTGTACAACGGTCTATTTTTAAATTGCATGTGTTTATAAATGCAATGTCTGCTCCTCTTCCTTCTGCTCCGAGAAGGGCTGATTTTACAGCAATATCACAGTTTCCATTTTTTCTACCAAAGGATATCCCTAATACTTTCATTTAATCCTCCCATTATTTATTACCATAATATTCATTCATGAGTTTAATTTTATTTATGTATTCATGCATACAATGGGCGACAAAATACATATCAAGCATGCCCCATAACCTTAAGATAAGAAGCTGCGCTTTCTCCCGCAATACGTCCAGAATTCACGGCAAATCCGAGGGTACTGCCCCACAATATATATACCAAGGAATAATTATGGCTATGGGTACCATTTGCACAGTCTCCTGCAGCATAGAACATCGGTCTTTTTTGTATCCATATATAAAAAACCTCCTTATTTGCCAGACTTCAATGGAAGCTTGCTTTATATATCTCTGGCCGCAATATTAATTCCTTTTAACTGAAATTGCACTTACCGCACAATCCAATGCCATCTGCTTTATTTCTTCGTATGCACCATCTTCGATCGGTGAAACCGGATCAATCCGGTCCTCTTCCAAATTAAAGGAAAAATACTTTGGGCATAAATCAACACAAAGGCCACACCGGATACAATAATCCATTATTTTAACTGTCATATTATTTTTCCTCCTTAACATATTCTGCGGCATTATCAGCGCAAACAAGCCCTAAGGAAAGTGAGATTGAACTGAGCCCGCAGGCTGAGAGCGGTGGATTCCCATAGATATCACCTGCCGTACAATCTCCTGCGGAATATAAGCCTTTGATCGGTACCTGTTCTCCATTTACTACCTCACATTTTCCGTTCGTACTAATTCCACCAATGACATGATAAGAGCAAGTATATAATCGGAGGCAATAGAATTTGCCTTTTTTAACAGGGTATAGATAATCCGGATTTTTTCCAAAGTCCTCATCATAACCATTCTGGCAGAAACGGTTATATCTTTCTACGGTATTTAGGAGACCCTCCTTGTTTATTCCTGCATTCTCACATAGCTCCTCAAGGGTATCTGCAACAAAAACATGCTTATTTCCCTGCTCCTCAATCACTTCCCTGAACTGCTCCTGAAGATTTATAAGCTTATCTGCACGGAAAATCATATAGGAATGTTCAGTTCCTACTTCCTCAAGATGCCCCAATGTATCCTCATCAAAGATTAGATAGGCGTATTTCCCCGGCTGATTTTTGATAGCAGTACCTTCACTCATAGAGGATACCCCTACTGCCTCATTGATGAAACGTTGGCCATTGCGGTTAACCTTTAAATAGGGCTGTTCCGCAACCGTAAAAAGCTGGTTCCGTGTGATCCATGGCACATACCCGACAATTCCCTCACCAGGCAGAAGCCTTCCATATATGCCGGTGGGGCCTTTCGCACCTCCAACCTCCCAAACTGCTTTATGTCCCTCTCCATACATTTGACCATTAAGGAAATGATTAAAATATACATCCCCACCGTTATTGCAGTGACGGTCAGTATAAATATGCCCTGTATATTCCTTTATCATCTCAGGATTATCACTAAAGCCCCCTGTCGCAACAATGACAGCTTTGCACTCTACTTTAATGCTTTCTCCGCCTTTTTCTTCGACAATGGCACCTACAACAGATCCGTCCTCAACAACTAAATTTTTTAGCGCACTGTTATAATATATTTTTCCTCCGAGTTTTTCTATCTTTTGCGCCGCCTTTAAACAAATCAGCGCGGCACCGTGCCCTTTTCCCCTTGGCTTTAATAAATAATAATCGCCCAGGTTCATACCTTTTGGAAAGCCGCCGGTATAGGCATTTATGTTGCCAAGCTCCTCATAGGAGGTTTCCACCTTGCCAAGGAAATCCAGTCCCAGATCCGCAACAAAGTCCGGGATGCGCCATGAATTATTTATCCATGATCTTGCAAGAGCCATGTTGCCGTTATAATTCGTAAATTCATTATGTACCTCAAATGCCCTATCCTGGTATTTACGTTCGTTACGTGTAGCCATGGTAATCATTGGCGTATTTGAAACAGCGCCGCCTTGAAACGGACGCCTTTCAAAAACAGATACCTTAACCCCTTTTTCAGCAAGTGTTACTGCCGCTGCAAGTCCAGCTAGTCCTGACCCCATTACAGCGATTTCAGTTTGGATAACCTTCATCCTCAATCCTCCTACATGTTTTGATATAAGCTTTACGAACAGCAAATTTTAATTTATTGTATCATCCTACGGTCATAGTTTGGGGGGCTATATTGCTTAATAATATGGTATAATTGCTAAGTGCATCTATGCAACTCCAGCCAATCATGCTATACTCATATCAAAAGGAGGATGGGCGTGAATAGTAGTAACCACAAGGGAGAGATCGTACGTTTTGCATCATGGATGAGCTCATTTCCATTTGAGGCATCCTCAACCCGACTGCATGAGATATCATGGGTCAAGGCTAATAAAAGTTTTTCATTTTCAGTTAACGGAATTAAAAGGCTACTGTTTTTATATACAATTAATGGACATGGAGCACTCCGGTATAAGGGCACAGAGCATGTTCTTGCGCATGGTGATTCATTTATTGTCGATATGTATGAAAGCGTTGAGGTACAAAGTCTATGTAATGATTGGAGTTTTGTATGGCTGCAGATGAGCAGCACCCTGGTATACGAATTGTTGAAATATATAGAAAAGGATAGGGGAAATGTAATATCTGCTCCTGCTGAGGTTCCTGCTCTCTGTGACCAAATACATGGCATTGCCGCCACAGGAGTATGGTCTTCATTGTCCGATATTGAGATATCCTCCATGCTCTACCGCCTCCTGGGACTTCTCATAACATCAGATGTACATGACCAACGCTTGGAGCAGGCCCTGATCCATATACACAAGCATTATATGGAGAAATTGCGGATCGAACAGCTCGCAAAAATATCCTGCATGAGCAAATATCATTTCATCCGCCGTTTCCAGGAGGATGTCGGCATGACGCCTCATGAATACATAAATGAATTTCGCATAAAAATGGCCCAGGAGCTGTTGGTACGTGATGATGCCCCAATATCTTCAGTAGCCCACGCAGTAGGCTTTGAAGACCGGTCATATTTTGCGGAGCTATTTAAAAAGCTGACAGGCTATTTGCCACGGGAATATCGGAAGCTATATCGTAAGGATACGAAAAAGACCGCTGCAAATGAATAGTAATAGAATAATCAAGAAAAATAACTAAACTTAATTTTTTCATTATAATT
>JARKQP010000667.1 GCA_029974875.1 Mobilitalea sp. | reverse complement strand
TAGGTAGGAGTTCCTTTCCACCTTGCGTTTGCCGAATCCCATGTCATGTTGGAGTATGTTCCTCCGCTTAACTGCTGGTAACTCCAGTTTCTCTGTCCCTGAGTGGAGCTGAAGTCCGAGAATGCATAGAACTTACTCGGGTCAGCTGCTGGTGTGTTATCCGCAGCTGCAACCTTTGCAGAAACATTTCCGTCGCCGTCCACTGTGCGAACCTCAAAGGTATCTGTTATTTTTGCTTTTGTTGTAAAATAGAAAGTTCCCTTTGACACCTTGTCTATGGATACACCGTTTTTGAATATTTCATAATAGGATATCCAATTGTTGTCTGTGGCGGCTGTCCAATTCAATTCGATACCACCCATTGACATATAGGATGATTTAAGTTTTTTAACATTGGCTGGAGCTTCGGGAGCAGTTGTATCCTTAGCCATACCTGGCCTGTTGCTTAAGTTCAGGAATATCATTTCACCCGCTCTCAAAGGTAAAAGTCCAATACCGTTCTGCATCCAATAAGCCCCTGTATTTGTAGCTTCAAAAGTACCCAGTGCAAATGATACTGTATAGTTTTGTTCCGGGTTAAGGCCCTTTGGATAAACCGTCACATTTTGCCCTATCTTTGCATCATACTGGCGTATTGTAATATAGCCTTTAGTATTATCGCTGTTCATTTTCTGCAGGAAGTATGTCGGATCAGTACCGGCATTTACTGTAGGACGGAAAACCTTAACCCATCTTCCTACTACCCCTTGAGATTTCAAATAGTGATAGAGTTCAACATCCTTCCTTAAGGCTTCCTTATCCTGAGCTGCCATATTTGCAGCGGCATTGTTCATTGGAATTTGCCAGGACATTGCAAGATTTCCGCGATTGCTCAGTGAATATGTCGTTCCCCAGCCTACTGGTGACAGACCTGAAGTTAATTTATCAGGAGGTGTGATAATTGAATTCCAGTATCCATCAAAGTGATATACATTTCCGTCGGAGGTTTGCTGAACATCCGAATACCTTGCCGACTCAATGGTAATGGAATGTCCACCTGAAGAACAGCCATATATGCCAGCTTCAGGATTAGCATCTTTAAACTGCTTCAAAAGATTATACCAATTGCTTGATTGTGCCAGCATGACATTGTTGCTTCCGTTTGATGGCCATACCATGTTTCCGTCATATCGCCACATATACGAACCCCAGTTGTTTTGCTTATTATTAAGCAAATTTAATTCCCAATTTATTACTTCCGGTATTGCCCCATTCAAATGAAAAGCATAGGTATATGTGTCAGCACCAACCTGCCAATTGGGATGCTCGTTCATTACGTCATTGTTCATATTCACATGCCATGGAGGCATCCATACGGTCATTTTCATGTCTTGCTTCTTGGCATATCCATTTATCTTGGAGAAATCATCTCCTGCAATATTATTCCAATCGCCTTTATTATCATACCAGCTATCGTCTATATGAATAACATCTGCACCTAAATATCTCATATTGTTTAAAAGCTCAAATGCATTAGCATTCTGATTTCCCGTAATCCATTGGTATACCTTCACCTGGGCAAAGTAATCATCCCTTGTATAGTCCCACTTATAGCGGTATACATAGTCAAGTATGGTATTGCCCATATCGTCAACGTCTCCTTTAAATACTCCTGTCATGCTTTTAGGAGAAGTCATTATCTGATTTGACGGTAAAGAAATATTAACGATATATGCAGAAGAGCCTAGCAGGATATTTCCTCCCCAATTTCCTATGTTTGAGCCCCAGCGGCCCAGATAGTCAAAGGTCAGGAACATGCCGTCG
>JARKQP010000651.1 GCA_029974875.1 Mobilitalea sp. | reverse complement strand
TACGCCGATATGCTTAAGGATGTCAGGGAGAAATACGGCATAGGTATTACAAAGGTGGCAGCCATTGGCTTTAGCGGGATGATGCATGGCTATATGGCCTTTGATAAGGATAATAATCTCCTGGTGCCCTTCCGTACCTGGAGAAATAACATAACGGGCCAGGCCTCCGAAGCCTTGACGAAGCTCTTTGATTATCCCATTCCCCAGAGATGGACAACGGCACATTTGTATCAGGCAATTTTAAATAAGGAGGAGCATGTATCAAAGGTTACCTTTGTTACTACCTTAGCCGGGTACATCCATTGGAAGCTCACAGGGGAAAAGGTTCTCGGAATCGGAGAAGCCTCCGGTGTATTCCCTATTGAGATCAGCACAAAGGATTATAATAAAAAAATGCTCAGCCAATTTGATGAATTAATTTCTTTGGAAAATTTTCCCTGGAAGCTTGAGGACATTCTTCCCAAGGTTCTGGTTGCCGGTGAGAAGGCTGGTGCGCTCACAGCCGAGGGGGCGGCTCTTTTGGATGCTTCAGGAGAATTACAGGCAGGAATTCCTCTTTGCCCTCCGGAAGGTGATGCGGGACCAGGTATGGTTGCAACCAATAGTATTGCAGCCCGTACCGGTAATGTATCTGCCGGAACCTCCGTATTTGCCATGATCGTACTTGAGAAGGAGTTATCAAAGGCATATTCTGAAATAGATTTAGTAACAACACCTGACGGTAAGCTGGTGGCTATGGCGCATTCCAATAACTGCAGCTCAGACTATGATGCCTGGATCGGGCTCTTTGATGAGGCGCTAAAGGTATTTGGTGTAGAGGTGGACAAAACAAAGCTCTATACTACACTATTTAGTATGGCTTTGCAGGGAGATCCGGAGTGTGGTGGTTTACTTTGCTATGGATATCTGTCCGGGGAGCATATGACACATTTCGAAGAAGGCCGTCCTCTCTTTGTGCGTTCTGCCAGCAGTAACTTCAACCTGGCAAACTTTATGAGGGTTAACCTGTTTACAGCCCTGGGAGCTTTAAGAACCGGCCTGAATATCCTGTTTGAAAAGGAAAATGTTAAGGTTGATGCCATCTTAGGGCATGGAGGTCTTTTTAAGACAAAGGAATACGGGCAGAGAATTATGGCAGCAGCTTGTAATACACCAATCGCCATTATGGAGACGGCAGGTGAGGGCGGTGCCTGGGGTATTGCAGTTTTAGCATCCTATATGGTGAACAAAAATGAGAATGAGTCCCTGGATGAATTCCTCTCCCATAGAATCTTCAGCGGTCAGCAGGGCAGCTGTATTGCGCCGGATCCAAGGGACGCCGAGGGCTTCAATCAGTTCTTTGAGCGTTATACCAAGGGGCTGGCCATTGAGCGGGCGGCAATTGAATATTTGGAATAAATCAGCGGTAAAGGGATAGAAGGACAAATTAAGATATAGGTGGAAGGGTTGGAAAAAGCAAAGGGAAAAGGGAAATAAAGCGAGAGAGGTCGATTTCTTAGGAATAGACTTCTCTCACCTTTTTAACGAACATTTGGCCGCCAGGCCATTCAATATCGGATGTGAAATGATCTTCATTTCACACTAAGCTGGTGGCATAGGCAATGGCGTAATCCGTATCATAGGACAGGGAAATAAGCACCTGCGATATACCCTTCTTCTCGGCGATATCCTTCGCCCTACCAAGTAGTGTGACCAGGGGCTGCCCATTTTCTGCCTCCAGGATCTCTATTTCATTTAACCGGATGTCATTGCCGCCGATGCTTAAAGCTTTAAAGACGGCTTCTTTCCCGGCAAACCGCGTTGCGTAGCTGTATAAGGGCGTGGGGCGGCTGTTGATCAGGGTCAGTTCCTTCTTTGTAAAAGTCTTTTGAAAGAAGGGATCCTCCGGGTTTGTATTAAGTATTGTGGCAATATGGTCAATTTTTAAAAGGTCTGTTCCTATCGCGTATATCATTATTCAGTCTCCATCTGTTCCTTATATTTTATCAATTCCTTCTTGAAAAGCTCCAGTTCCATGCTTTTATTCCGTTGCTTCCAAATAGCAATAATATCAGAGTCCTTAGGCTGCTCCTCCAGGTCATAAATACGGATCTTCTTATCCGTAATTTTATTGTGGCAGATGGTAACTCCCGCCCCATTTTTCAACGCTAATATCATGGAATTTAAGTTGGAGGCATACTTCACTATCTTCGGTTCAAAGCCGTTAGCATTGCATAGAGCCTTGACCTTTTCAATTCCAAGAGCAGATTCACTGGGGGTAATCACGATAAAAGGCTCATTTTCCAGATCCTTCACCGTAAGCTTTTCCCTCTGGCTGAGAGGATTGCTGACAGGTACAGCAATTCCAAGATCCACCTTTTGGAAGTTGACCCATTCAATATCCTTAAAATTAGTCAATTCAAAATTAGGAATAAATATAATATCCAATTCCTTAGAATTTAACTTCTCCCGGAGAGATTTAAAGCCGTAGCTTTCCAAATTAAGATCAATATTATTATACTTTTCCTGGAAGGAGGCCGTCAATTCAGTAAAAGCCTCGCCAATCTGGAAAGTATCCGTACAGCCGATATTCAAGTGTCCAATAGCCGTATGGTGCAACAGCTTCGCATTATAAATCGAATCCATCATCATCTCTTCTATGACAGACCACTCCTTATAAATCTGCTCCCCCTCCAGGGTCAGAGCCACAGAACGCTTATTCCGGATTAACAAAGGAAAGCCCAGCTCTTCCTCAAGTACCTGGATCTGCTTACTCAAAGCAGGCTGCGATATAAAAAGAATCTTAGAGGCAGCAGTAAAATTCAAAACTCTCGCTATAGTCAAAAAATAGTGTATTTGCAAGAATGTAATTCGATGCATGACTTCTCCTTTCCTAGGTATAATCCCAAATATAATTCGAATGTCAAAAGTCCTCAGATTCACCTCACAGCCTATCCCTCCGACCATAAAATCCTAAGCATTGTCTTTCATATAATCCATAATTGCAAAAGAAAGCTCATAAGCAGCTAAAAGCCCGCAATCCTCGATCTTCATGCCCACCAGCTCAGAAATCTTTCCAATCCGGTAAAAGAAGGTACTCTTATGGATATGCAGATGTTTAGCAGCAGACAGGGCATTCCGGTTATGCTCCAGGTAACATCTCAGTGTATTCAGATAGTCCGTGTGGTTCCTGGCATCATACTGGATTAAGTAATTAATATCCGGGTGGATAAAGGACTTGACCGGTAACCGGCTTTGTCCGAATAAATGGTATAAATAATGCTCTGAGTAAAAATAAATGCGGTCCTGGGGCGACACCTTTTTTTCATTCAGCAAGAACATTGCCTGCTCATAATAAATATAAGTAACCAAAATATTCTCATAACGGAAGCTGACAGCGGCATACATTTGGTTCAGCTGCAAAAAGTTGGAGAATTTCTGGGTATCAATATTGGCGAAGGCTTCCATGTTTTTGCTGGTCAAAAGCAGTACCAGGGTTCCCTTATAGAAAAAGGCCATGCTGCCATGGAAGATATTCAGCAGCTGGTCAATATAATAATTGGGCTTTATGTGGCATACTGCCCCTTCGCTGAAGGAAAAGGTGAGTATCCAGAAGTATTTATAAAACTCCTGTCCCAGCTGGGCCAGGCGCTGCAGAGTGAACTCAATATTATCCAGGTTCCGCTCCAGCAGATCCGTTAAAAAATATTCATATTTCAGCCCGGATTTTAAGGTAAAGAACTCATCCTTCTGCATTTCTATAGAAAGCATATAGGCGGTGTCCATGACAAAATCCGGATCCTCCTCCGTAAAGGGGCGGACGTCGCCGCGGATACAGATATATCCTACCACAGAACGCCGGATATGGATACTGCAAAACAGGTATTCTGTTCCCGGATCATCCTCAAAGCGGGCGACCAAGGGAGTGTGCTTTTTAAACAGGTGGTCCATGACCAGCTTTCTGTTCATGTTTTCTATGGAGCTTTTTTTCAGGTACCTCTTATTATTATGGACTTCAAAGTTGCTGTTATAATCATCCTCCGGGCTGCAGGCAATAACGGAAAAGCTGGTGTTGCAGACGGTAATGGGATTATTTAAATAGGTCCTGGCAGTATCGATGATGGATTGGATACCATAGCCGGCATGGAGGATATGGAACATTTCCTCCCTTTTCAGCTTTGCCTGATGGAACCTTAGAAGCTCCTTCTGGATACAATTGCTTACCTCCATTGGGTTTAGCTGCTGATAGATATACAGGCCCGTTTCACTAAAATGGGCATTGCGGCAGCCCAAATACAGGACATACCCATCCAAGGTATGGTGGCAAAAGTCCTGGTAGGCGGCAATATAGAGGACAGAGGGGGAAAGCTCGTAATTATCGTCGTTTCCCAGGATCAGGAACTGGACACTTTCTATTTGCAGCTCCGGCTTTACAAAGCCGTGGACATTTATTTTAAAATCCTTTTCTATCTGTTCGATGATTTTCTTCAGATAAGCCATGGTAACTCCTTTTTTGCAATCAGACATTTGTAGGAAAATCTTAAAATTATAACCCGGTTTCTTCTACAGATGGTGGATGAAAAAATAGCATAAAAATGATATTATTTTAACAATGGTATAACATTATTGTAAAATATGCAATAAAAAAATGACTAAATCGGCTTTTGCTGATTTAGACAAATATACTAAATGTAAAAATAGAGAAAGGCAAGGGTGTAAAAAATGAAAGCAAAAGTAATGGGAGTTACGGCAGGCAGAAAGGACAGTAACAGTGAGATATTATTAAAGGAGGCTCTTTTGGCCTGTCAGGAGGCGGGAGCAGAGGTTCGGATGATCAACCTGAGGGATTACAATATTTTGGATTGTACCGGATGTACCTCCTGTACCATCGGAATGTCCCAGGGAAAGAATGTGGGCTGTGTCCTGGATGATAAGGATGATAAGAAGAAAATTATGGAGGTACTGCTGGAGCAGGACGGAGTTATTTTTTCCACCCCTACATATGACCTGATGGCCTGCGCCATGTTTGCTAAATTCGCCCAGAGAAGCCTCAGCTATGAGACCTCTTTCTTAGAGCATATCCATGCAATTGAGCATAGGGACAGGGTTAGCGCATTGATCGCTGTGGGAGGCTCCACACGCTCCTGGCAGTCCATGGCTTTGGAGAGCATGCAGGCAGCAATGTTCACCACGGACTTCAAGGTGATTGATATGTATCTGGCAACAAGGGTGCCTGCACCTGCACAGTGCCTGCTGGATGATGGAATGTTAGAGCGCGCCAGAAAAATCGGTGAGAATATCATGACCTCCATCAACACCCCGGTAGCAGAGCGTAAATGGCTGGGTGATGAGGACATGGGCTGGTGTCCGAACTGCCATTCCAATGCATTGATCCTTGGTGAGGTCCAGTGGGACGGCTTACATTACCCTATTGAATGCCAGGTATGCGGGGCAGGCGGTACGCTGGAGAAGACAGAGGATAATAAGTGGAAGTTTGTGATCCAGGAGGATGGCTTGATCCGTGACAGGACAACGGTGGAAGGACGGGAGCAGCATTTGATTGAAATTGCACACACCCAGGGCGGATTCTTCACGAACCCCAAGAACAGGGAGATTGTGGGCGCAAAGATCGGGAAATATAAGAACCTGAAGTTTGAGGGCCTGGAGTAATTGAGGACTTATAACTTTTGGTTATTACTGAAAGAACGATATGCTATTGGACGAAACGGATAAGAGTTGTTAAAATATTATCAGAAAGTTAAGCGAAAAGGCGGTGCTTTTTTCGCTGTGGTCTGTAGATAGCCGGAAGCGGCGGATGGAGGTTAAGATGAAAACATTAGAGACGGATGTAATTGTAGTTGCAGCAGGTCTTTCCGGACTTGCAGCCAGCATAGCAGCAGCTGAAAATGGGGCTAAAGTAATTGCATTTGAAAAATCAAATACGACAGGCGGGGCTGCCAATATGGGTATGGGGCCTTTAGGTGTCGGTTCTCCGGTCCAAAAAAATCAGATGGTATCCTTAACACCTGGAGAAGCTTTCAGAAAGCATATGTATTTTACACATTACCGTGTGGATGCCCGCATGGTACGTGATTACTATTATAAATCGGGTGATACCATTGAATGGCTCATGGATATGGGAGTTGAATTTGTTGGTGTCCAAAGGGCCTTCAGTGCGCCGGAGGTAACCAGGGCGTATTCTGACGGTGAATTCACCTGGCATGTGGTAAAACCGGAAGGCGGTGGTATGCCGGGACCCCGTTGTGCTACCACCATGACAAAGAAGATGACGGAAAAAGCACTGGAATTAGGAGTTAAATTATCATTGGAGACACCGGTTACAAAGATCATTATGGAAGACGGAAAAGCTGTCGGTGTCCTTGCAAAGGATAAGAACGGTGAGGAGATCGAGGCAAGGGCAAAAGCAATTATTATTGCAACCGGAGGCTTCGGAGACAATCCACACATGATTAAAGAAGAGACCGGCTATGAATTCGGTAAAACTATCTTCAACTTTGCAATCCCCGGTATGAAGGGGGAAGGAATCAAAATGGCATGGGAAGCAGGTGCCGGACATACTGAGTGTACCATGGAGCTGATGTACCAATTGCCAGATAACATGAACCATTTCATTCTGGATGGAGCTTTCCGCCAGCCTTGCTTATGGGTAAACCGCAACGGACAGCGATTTATGCCGGAGGATCAGATTGCGAACACAACCTTTACGGGAAATGCAATCACGGTTCAGCCGGGCAGGGTAGCATATTCCATCTTTGACAGCAAGCTGTTGAAGAAGTACAAGAAAAAAGGGCCGGACATTATATCCCATGTACATCCCCATGATTTATTTGATCATTTTGATGAGCAATGGGAAAAGGATCTGGCAGACGGTTATGAATGCATTACACAGGCAGATACCATCGAAGAGCTTGCCGAAAAAGCCGGCATTGATGTAAAGGGCTTGGCTCAGCAGGTAGAAGAATATAATGAAATGTGTGAAAACGGTTATGATGAGCTTTTTGAAAAGGATAGAAATTATATGCAGCCAATTGAAAAAGGACCTTTCTATTGCTGCAGACAGCATGTTGGGGCATATGGTTCCTTGGGCGGAGTTCTGATCAACCATAAAACAGAGGTTATGGATAAGGACGCAAAGGTAATACCCGGTTTATATTGCGTAGGAACGGATGCCTGCAATATCTTTGGTGACAGCTATCCCTTCATCCTGTCCGGTAATACAATGGGCTTCTGTTTAAATAGCGGACGAATCGCAGGAGAAAATGCGGCTGTTTTCGTGGAAGAGATGTAATGTTTAAAGTGGTTTTTGGATTATTTCTATAAAGACGGACAGAGGGAGCATGAGTTCCCCCACACACGGGCCTAAGAACATTTCATGGATGTTTTAGACAGTGCATTCTGGGGATCATACTCCTTCTTTCCTGATGTGTGCATAAGCTGGTTGCAGCAGCAATAGTCACAAGGATAACCTTGGAGGTTTGGTATGAAGATAACGATAGAAGGAAAAGTAATCGAGGCACAGGAAGGTGCATCGGTTTTAGATACGGCATTAAAGGAAGGGGTATATATCCCCCATATATGCAAGCACCCGGATCTGGAAGCGATCGGAGGGTGCCGCCTGTGTACCGTAGAAATTGACGGTATCGGGGATCCGGTTCCGGCATGTAAAACAAAGGTAGAGGACGGTATGGTGGTTCATATCCATGCGCCGAAGGCGGATAAGGTGAGAAAGATGGCAATGGAATTGATCCTGGCCACCCATCCGGCGGACTGTACCGGATGTCCAAAGTATGGAAAATGTGAATTGCAGTCCCTGTACCAATACATGGGTGTGGGTCCGGAGCGCTGGAGAAAGAAATCCAGGACCGTAAAGACGGATGACAGCAATCCGCTGATCCAGCATTTATTTACCAGATGTATCCGCTGTGGACGCTGTATCAGGGCCTGCAGGGAGCTCAGGGGGATTAAGGTGCTGGATTATCAGAAGACCAGTGAGGGAGTGCGTGTCGGTATTGACGGAGGCGTGTCCTTAAGGGAAGCGGGCTGTAAATTCTGCGGAGCCTGCATCGAGGTATGTCCGACGGGTTCCATCATGGATGCTTTTGGCATGATAAAAGAGGAAAGATCCTATATCGATAACATGGTACCTTGTAAAGCAGCCTGTCCGGCCCATACAGATATTCCGAGGTATGTCCGCTATATCAAGGAAGGCAACTTTGCAAAGGCTACTGCAGTAATCCGTGAGAGAGTACCATTCCCGGATACCCTGGGCTGCATCTGTAACCATGTATGTGAGGATAACTGTAAAAGGAATGAGTTAGGCAAGCCGATCTCTGTCTGTAAGCTAAAGCGTGCAGCGGCAGTAAGGGATGACGGTGCTTGGAAGAGTAAGGTGAAAAAATCAGAGCCCACGGGTAAAAAGGCGGCAGTAGTAGGTGGAGGACCCGCAGGACTTTCGGCTGCATATTATCTGGCAAAGAAGGGGCATGAGGTTACCATCTTTGAAGAGAATGAAAAAGCAGGGGGACAGTGCCGTTATGGAATCCCCGCATACCGGCTGCCGGAGGAAGTTCTTGATAAGGAGATTGCGGATATCCTTGAAATGGGTGTCAGGCTGCAGACCGGAAGGAAAATTAAAGAACCGAAGGAACTGCTGGAGCAGGGATATGATGCTGTTTTAGTATCCATCGGTACCCATAAAGGAACCATTCTGCCGTTAGAAGGAAATCAGCTGCCGGGAGTATTGGTAAATGCCGATTTCTTAAAAATGGCAAGACTTGGCACGGTTCAAAACCTGGGTGAGCGTGTCATGGTGCTTGGCGGCGGAAATGTAGCTTATGACTGTGCCAGAACCGCAGTCCGCCTTGGAGCAAAAGAAGTGCATATTGCCTGCCTTGAAAATACACAGCAGATGACAGCCTCCGAGGACGAAATCCATGAGGGGCAGGAAGAAGGAATTCTTCTTCATGCAGCACATTCCTTCCTTCGCATTACCGGTGATACAAAGGTAGAAGGGGTAGAGCTGCAGAAGGTGGATAAATTCTATTTTGATGAAAACCGTAAAGCAGTTATTGAATTGGTGGAAGGAACGAAGGAAATCATTCCGGTGGATACGGTAATCTTTGCTGTTGGGCAAAAGCCTGCCGGTACTCAGGACATGGGATTGGAGTTAATTAATAATGCTTATATCCGGGTTGATGGGAAAACGACCCAGACAAGCGCTGAAGGTATCTTTGCCGCCGGTGATGTTGTAACGGGTACAAAGTCAGTGATTGCAGCAATCTCTGAGGCGAGACGTTCTGCGGAGGCAATAGACCGCTATCTGGGCGGAGATGGAGATATCTCGGAGCAGCTGCTGGAGGAAGAGACTCCCAGCCCGTATTTCGGACAATGCATCGGTTTTGCTGATCTGGAACGGAAGAAGCCGGAGTTATTAGCGGCTGACATCAGAAAGCAGAGCTTTGCCATGGTGGAACAGCCCTTTACGGAGGAGCTGGCCATGTGTGAGGCCAGCAGGTGCCTGCAATGCGACCAGAGACTCAGGCTCACCAGACCGAAGCTTTGGAATGAATATGAAGGGGAGGGAAAATGATGAGTGAGTATATGATATATAATTTAGTACCAACCTTTAGCGAAGCCCCTGTTTCCCTTAACCTGTTCCTAAAGGAAGCCTCCCAGGTAATTGATGCCCTAAAATCCAGTAAAGCGGATAAAAAATATATTGTTTACCCGAAGCAGCATAAGGAGATGACCCAATATCTCCAGCAGGCAGGGGAGAATGAGGATATTGTATACCTGCCGGTAGAAACTGGCGGAGCCTTTGTGTTCGGAAACAAAACAGCAGTAGTAAGGGTGATCCAGGGAGAAAAGCCACTTCCAACGGGAGTGGACCATGGGCTTCCCGTATTTTCCGCGGAGGAATTTGCCGCTGCAGGCACAAAAACCGTGGTGATAGGCGGGAATGCAAAGAAGAAAGGAAGCTTTACCTTTGCGAAAGCAACCACTCCAAGGGCTATCCTGGAGCAATGCTCCTCTGTTAAGGAATGGAAGGGGATGTATTTCGGTTATCCGATGGGCAGGATGGTTGGTGCTGGACAGTTAGATACGGAGCTGGAATTAACGACGGATTATATCCATATTTTTGATGAAACAGATTGTGTCTTAGACCAATTATTTAAAATAGCAAACCGTTATAGTAAAGAATCCTGTGGAAGATGTGTCTATGGCTTTGAGGGAGTGACTCAAATCAACATGATACTGTCCGACCTGGTTCAGAAAAAAGGAAAGATGGAAGACATGGAGCTGCTGCTCGACCTGTGCACTGTGATGGAGACACAGGCACTCTGTGATATCGGAGCCAGTGCGGCAAGGACGGTTCTTACAGCACTGCAGAATTTCAGGGAAGAAATTGAGGAGCATGTTACGAAAAAGAATTGCAGGGCAGCCGTATGTGCAAGATATGTAACCTATCATATTCTTGCGGATCTATGTACCGGATGTACTGATTGTGTGGATGCCTGTGAGGATGATGCAATCCTTGGCAAGAAAAAATACGTCCATGTCATTGACCAGGACGAATGTATCCAGTGCGGTGCCTGTATGGAGGCCTGTGAGGAAGGGGCAATCGTTAAAGCCGGAGCGGTGAAACCAAAAACTCCGAAAAAACCGGTTCCCTGCGGCTGATGCAACCTGGCAGACATCGGAGGTACATTATCTGGTAAGCGCCCGACAGGCTGACAGGCTATATGAAATTGTTAATACCTTATTTTTGAGAATAGTGTGAAATACAGAGTATTTCACATCCGACACCCCGTGGCCTTGCGGCCAAATGTCCGTTAGTGTGCCAAAGACAGCACCGTGGAAGCAGTTTATAATTACTTCCACGGTGCTGTCGCTATCTGTCCTTATTTTATACCATTTTCAGATACCTCATGATCTTATAGGATAAGCCAAAGGCAAGAAATTCATCCCCTTCCTCGATTTTGCAGTCCATGATGCTCCTTATCTTGTCCATACGGTACAGCAGGGTATTCTTGTGTACGTGGAGCCTCTTTGCAACCTGGGTCGGCTGTCCGGGAGATTCCAGGTATTCATGCAGTGTGCGCAGAAAGTCGGTGCCGTGGCTTTGGTCATATTCCAGGAGCTTGAGCATGCTCGGATGAATGAAAAAGTGGATGTTTTCCTGGCTTTCACACATTTCAAAAATATGGTACAGATAATAATCAGAGTAATGGTGGATCGGCAATTCAATACCCAGCTTCTGTCCCAGCTCCACGGCTTTTACTGCCTGCTGGTAGAATCTTTTGGAACTTTTCAGATCGTAAAAGAAATTACTGATCCCTGCGGTAAGATGATTCGTTTCCAGAAAGGAAATGAGCCGCCCGTATTCCTGGGTCTTGATTCCATCCTTCCGGCTGCGGCTGATTAGGATAACAATGGTATTTTCATAAATTGCGTAGATGCTGCTGGGTAAAATCTGATGCAGCTGGTCAACAATAATGTCAAGCTTGGTGCTGGTATTGCGGTAGCTCCGTGCAGGGATGACAAGCAGATACTGCTCCTCCTTTAAATCATGCCCAAGTACGGATAAGCGGTCCTTTACAGAGGCGTAGTTGATATCCGGGTTATCCAGCAAATCCGCCAGGAAGTAAGAATACATAAAGCCTTTATTGGAGTTGATAAAGCTGTTCTTCTGTAATTCCATGGAAATGATCCGGCTGGTCCGGTGGAGCATGACGGAGTCAAATTCCTGGAAGGGCTGGTCGATTTCACAGAGCATAACATGTCCCACCTCGATGTTATTAATCGTGATGGCATCCACCAGCGTGCCAATTCCATGGAGGGGGTTATCGATATAGATGGGGGAGTTTTTCGCCCGGATTTTCTCAGCGATTTTCGCCTGCTTGATAAAGGCCAGGCCCTGCTGGCTGATATAGCCCTCCTTGTTCTCCTCAGTAAAAAAAGGGTTATCATAAACAATGCCGGAGGAAACGGCTAAATATTTGTTGCTGTTATCTACGATGAATAAGGGATTTCCAAATACCTGATAGGCAACATCGGCTAAATACTGGAGCCCTTGTTCCTTGAAAAATGCGTTGATTAACATGTGCAAGCCTGCATTGATCTGCTGTATGCTCTGCAGGAGATCCTGTATTTTGTTAAATAGCCCTAAAGGGTCTATATCACCTGACAGATAGAGGATGTGGAAGGTGGAGTTTGCATAGGCAGACCAGTCACAGGGAGGCCCATAACAGAGAAGGGTGAATTCACCGGGAGTATCAGGCCCGGGCAGCTGTTGCGTAGAAGCCATGTACATAATATGGTTCAGGAATTTATTCTGGTCCTTTGTAAAGAATTTTATAAGGTTGATATCATTATCTAAGCTGGTATTTCCAAAACAAGCAAATTTATAATCCGGCAGATGTTCTGTAATTGCATATAGTTCCATGCCATTCCTCCTGATCGATCAAAACACTTGTGCATTCACACAAATAGTAGGGTCCTATTAACTGGAAGTTTGTGCCCAGTCCCATAGAATATCTAACTTTTATTATATATACTCATAGTATATAAAGCAATGTATTGTTTAGAAAAGGAGAGAGAAAATTGAGTTTAAGAGATGAAGTAATTGAAAAAATCAATGAGAGATTAACTGCAGTCCTTGGAAAAGGTGAATATAACGAAGATACAAAATTTGAGTCCATCGGCATGAAGTCAGTGAATTACTCCCAATTAACAACTACCTTAGAGGATGCCTTTGATGTGGAGGTTCCTTATATGGACTTTAGGAGAAAGCAGACCATCGGAGCAGCGGCAGACTATGTTGTCCAGCTGTTGGAGGATTAACCAGCAGCAAACGGCCTGGGTTTAGGTTATAAGATGAATAAGGTGAATGAGATGAATATGAGTACATATATATTCATCACGTTAGTGATAGAAAGAATCTTGTCCCTTGAAGCATCATATTAGTTAGACAGTATTATAGAAAGTGATTAGACAATAGTGTGAAATGCAGAGCATTTCACATCCGACATTGAGTGGCCTAAAGGTCAAATGTTCATTAGGTAGAAAGGCAAGGAGGAAACAGATGGAACAGCCAGAGTTATTTCCAAAAAAAGAAGTCTTTAACGGCGTGGAAGTTGAGACTTTGTACCGTCAGGCAAGAGTTCCGGTGGATCCTGAGGAGGGCTTGGATTTGTCTAAGCTGGAAGGTATTGCATCAACGGCACATGGGTTTTGCGCAAAATTCAACCAAAGAACCTATGTGAATGAGGATGGCATCCTTTGCGAACAGGACGTTCCGGTAATCCTAAGAGACGGAACCACAATCTATACAGATATTTACCGTCCCGTAGGCGAGACCAATATCCCGTGTATCGTTTCATGGAGCTACTATGGTAAAAGACCGGGAGATGGTATGTCAGAATGGCAGGTAATGGGGGTTCCCCCGGGAACAATCTCCACCATGTCTAAATTTGAATCACCTGACCCGGGTTTCTGGTGCCGTCATGGCTATGCCATCGCAAACGTTGACCCCAGAGGTACAGGACATTCCGAAGGTGACATTAACCTATTCGGTACACAGGATGCGAGGGACGGCTATGATTTCATTGAATGGGTAGCGGGACAGCATTGGTGTAATGGACGGGTTGGTATGGGAGGAAATTCCTGTGTGGCTATGACGCAGTTCAGGGTTGCAGCCCAACAGCCGCCCCACCTGGTATGTATTGCTCCCTGGGAAGCAACCACCGATATTTACAGGGAATCCATCTATGAGGGAGGAGTTCCTGCCTTAAGCTTTAATGAATTTATCGTAGCTTCCTTAACGGGGCCGAATAAAATTGATGACCAGGTAGCTATGGCAAGGCAATATCCTCTGATGAATGCTTACTGGGAGGATAAGATCCCTGACTTTAAGAAGATTAAAATCCCTACCTATGCATGTGCTTCCTGGAGTCATTTTCACTTAAGGGGATCCTTCAATGCATTTAGGAAGATCCGTTCCACGAGAAAATGGTTAAGGGCACACAGGGAACAGGAATGGCCGGATTTATACACACCGGAGAATATTGACGACCTGAAGCGTTTCTTTGACCGTTATTTGAGGAATATTAATAATGGCTGGGAAATGACCCCGCGTTACCGTATTGAGGTGATGGACGCATTTGACTGTGATTACCAGACAAACCGTCCGGAAAAAGAATTCCCCTTAGCAAGGACCGAGTACCAGAAGCTATACCTGGATGCTGGAAATACATCACTTTCCACGGAGCCTGTCGCAGAGGAATCAAAGGTAAGCTACGATGCAAATGAGGGTGTCGTAAACTTCGACGTCCAGTTTGATAAGCAGACAGAGATTACCGGATACATGAAGCTTCGTCTTTGGGTGGAGGCTGATGGACACGACGAGATGGATATGTTTGTCAATATCCAGAAGACGGATGAAGACGGAAACTGGCTGCCGACCTATATCTTAGGGGAGCCCCATCCGGGAACCTGGGGAAAAATGAGAGTTTCCCATAGGGCTTTGGATGAGAAGCTTTCCACGGACTATGAGCCGGTTCAGTCACATTTGAAAGAAGAAAAATTAAGCCCGGGCGAAATTGTTCCTGTTGATATTGCGATTGTTCCCTCCAGTAAGATCTGGCATAAGGGGCAGAAGCTTAGAATACAGATCGCAGGAAGATATATTCGAGATGGCTGGTTTGAGCCGCTCTCATGGGAGACTGATAACAAGGGTAACCATATTATCCACACTGGTGGGAAATATGACTCCTTCCTTCAGATTCCTGTGATCCCTCCGAAATACCAGGCTGGAGACTATATTTACAGATAAACATAAAAGGGCTGTTTTTAACAGCCCTTTTCTATGATGATTTAAGGAAGATCCGGGTGTTAAACGGGCGAGAATGAGGACTTTTGGCGCTTGAATTTTTAAGAAGGAAAACGTGGGTAGCTGCAGGTAGAAAAAGGAATATTATAAAGAGAAATATTTATAGAAAGGAATGGAGACTACGATGAATGTAATGGATAGTATTTTCCAGAAAGCAATTGAGAGCCCGAAAAGGGTGGCTTTCCCGGAGGTGGAAGAAGAAAAAATATTGTTGGCGGCGAAGGAGTCCCTGGATAGGGGGATTTGTAAGCCTGTGCTTGTAGGTAAGAAATCAGAAATATTGAACTATGCGGAGGCTGCTAAGGTGGATATCTCCGGTATGCAGATCTTTGATTGTGAAGAGGAAGAGCAATTAGAACGGTTGATTGAAAAATATACCTCGGGAAATCCCATCAACAGTGCTAAGACAATGAAGAGAAAATCAAAGGACTCTTTGTATGTGGCATTGATGCTGGAGGAGGTTGGTGAAGTGGATGCAACCTTTGCGGGAATGTCCCATACCACTGGGGATGTTATTTTGGCAGGCCAGATGGTGATTGGTCTGCAGGAGGGTGTAACTACTGTATCCAGCGTTGGTATTGCCAATATTCCCGGATATAACGGTTCTGAGGGAGAGCTCCTTGTAATTGGTGACAGTGCGGTATGTGCTAATCCCTCTTCTGAGGATTTGGCAAGCATCGCTATTTCGGCATGTGATACGGCAAAGAGTCTGTTGGGCTGGGATCCAAGATGTGCCTTGGTCTCGTTCTCAACTACTGGAAGTGCGGAGCATGAATTAATTGATAAGGTAGTTGATGCGGTGAAAATAGCAAATGAGATCAGGCCGGATTACAAAATTGACGGTGAGTTCCAGTTGGATGCCGCTATTTCCCCTGCAGTGGCGGCAAAAAAGGTAAACCGTCCCAGTGAGGTTGCAGGTAAGGCTAATATCATTATTTGGCCGGATTTAAATGTTGGTAATATTGGAGTGAAGCTATTACAGCAATTCGCCCATGCGGATGCTTACGGCCCGGTGCTGCAAGGCTTTAAGAAGGTGGTTTGTGACTGTTCCAGAAGTGCTCCGTTATCAGAGCTGGTTGGAAATATAGCCATTTCAGTAGTACGTGCAAATGCGGCACTGTAATGAAGGAGGTAAATAGTTATGAGTGCATATAAAATATTTGCGATAAACCCCGGTTCGACCTCTACGAAAATCGCTCTTTTTGAAGGGGAGAAGGTTCTCTTTTCCGCTAATGTAAACCACGAATCGGAAAAGCTGGCACAGTTTAAGGAGTTATCGGACCAGCGTTTATACCGTAAAGAAACCATACTGAACCTGTTAAAGGAGAACAATGTATCCCTGGAGGGTGTTGATGCCTTTGTCGGACGGGGCGGCGGCCTGCTGGCGCTCCCGGGGGGAACCTACGAAATCAATGACATCCTGTTGGAGCATGCAAGGACCGGTGCCAATGGTGTAACCCATCCGGCACAGCTTGGAAGCCAGCTGGCACATGAGTTCTGCCAGGAATACGGCGGAAGGGAATTCGTTGTCAATCCACCGGATGTTGACGAGTACCAGGATATCGCAAGGGTAACCGGTATCAAGGAAATTACACGTGCCAGCCATATCCACTCCCTGAACCAGAAGGAAACGGCCATCAGACATGCGAAGTCCCTCGGTAAGAAATACGAGGAATGTAATTTTGTGGTTTGCCATATTGGAGGCGGTATCTCCATAGCAGCCCACAAGCAGGGGAAGATGGTTGACGGAACAGACATAGTAGAAGGGGAAGGACCGATGGCTCCTACAAGAGCCGGTGCAGTACCTGCGGCTCCTCTCATCCGTTTATGCTTCTCAGGAAAATATACGGAGAGGGAAATGCTTGCCAAGTGCACGAAAAACGGCGGTATGGTAGACCTGACCGGAACAGCCGATACCCTCGAAATCAGTAACCGGGCAGCACAGGGCGACCGTTATGCAAAATTAATCTGGGATGCCATGATCTATCAGATCATCAAATCCATCGGTGCCATGGCAGCTGTTCTTCATGGAAAGGTTGACGGAATTTTGCTGGGCGGCGGCATGGTATACAATAAGGATCTGGTAGCCCAGATCACAGAGGCGTGCTCCTATATTGCCCCGGTTGCTGCTTACCCGGGTGAATTCGAGATGGAAGCAATGGCCAGCGGAGCAATCCGTGTCCTGGACAAGGTTGAGGCACCGAAGGTATATACGGGTGTGGCTATTTGGAACGGCTTTGAGGATTATAAATAATTGAAATGAATTTAAAAACTATTTAAAAGGCTGCAGATAATTTTGAAGGCTGTAAATTTAAGCAAGTCCATGTCAGGGATAAAGGCATATAGGAATAAAGGAGTATAGAAATAAAGCAATATAGAAATATAGAAATAGAGAAATATTAGAATAGAAGTAAAGAAGGTACAGGCATAAAAATTATAGAATTAGGAAGGGGTATCACAATGGTAAAAAGAACATTAGAGGAATTACAGGCTTACAACGCACCTGGTCATTTTGGAATGACAGCAATGCGCATCCACGGGAAAGAGGAAACCGGAGCAGAAAAGTTCTGGATGGGTGTATCCACCTTCTTACCGGGCGGCGGGGCAGAATATGCTTACGAGGATAACCCGTTGGAAAAGGTATATTATGTACTGGAAGGCGAAATGACCGTTACCGATAAAGCAGGCAAAAAGTATGTGATCCATAAGGACGAGGCAATTTCCTTTGCACCGAATGAAGGACGCCACTTAATCAACGAATCAAACCTGCCTGCCAGAATGCTGGTTATCATCAACTATCCCCAGGCATAATATGGGAAGCACTAAGGGGCAGAAACCTCTACAAAAGTCATGAACAGGAGGTGGAGGCCCCTAATAAAAGTCATAAGCAGGAGGCAACAGCCTCCATAAAAAATCATAGTCAGGAGGTTTAAAAATGGCAGTTGAGAAGCAGTTTGTAAATAATTTGTTTGACGTAAAAGGAAAGGTTGCACTTTTAACCGGTGCCACCGGCGCTCTTGGAAGGGCAATCGCTTTCGGGTACGGTTATGCAGGGATGAAGGTCATGGTAACCGGACGTAGTGATGACAAGTGCAAGGCACTCTGTGAGGAGCTTACCGCAGCAGGCATTGAAAGCGGCTACTCCGCAGGGGAGCCCTCCGTGGAAGCGGATGTGGTCAAAATCGTAAAGGATACCGTGGCAAGGTTCGGAGAGATCAATGTACTGGTAACTGCGGCAGGCTACAACCATGCACAGCCAATCATAGAGCAGGAGCTGGAGGAATGGAAGAAAATCATGGACTCTGATGTACAGGCTACCTGGCTGTTCTGTAAATATGTCGGACAGCAGATGATTGACCAGGGCAAGGGAGGAAAGGTGATCCTGGTATCCTCCGCACGCTCCAAGATGGGCATGGCCGGCTATACCGGTTACTGTACAGCAAAGGCTGGAATCGACCTGATGGCACAGTCCCTTGCCTGCGAGTGGACAGCAAAATACAAGATCAATGTCAACACCATCAACCCTACGGTATTCCGTTCCGAGCTGACGGAGTGGATGTTCAACCCGGACAGCCCCGTATACCAGAACTTCTTAAAGCGTCTCCCGGTAGGCCGCCTTGGTGAGCCGGAGGATTTTGTTGGGCCATGCATCTTCCTTGCATCCGGTGCGAGTGACTTCATGACCGGCGCCAATGTAGCTACCGAGGGTGGATACTGGGCTAATTAATTCAGGAACCA
>JARKQP010000153.1 GCA_029974875.1 Mobilitalea sp. | reverse complement strand
ATACGGCGTTATAATTAAAACAATTAAAAAATGAGGAGGTTGTTTCATTATGAGAAAAGCATTTATATGTCCTGCAAAATATGTACAGGGTGAGGATGAGCTGTTGAATTTAGGCTATTTTGTTAAAACCTTCGGCACCTCTGCCTTATTAATCGCACATCCTGATGACGTAAACCGGGTAAAGGATAAGCTGGATTCAACGGCGGAGA
The DNA here is from genome assembly GCA_029974875.1 of Mobilitalea sp. Next base: position 9,068 of record JARKQP010000153.1, on the reverse strand, counting down.
AATTCGGAATCACCTTTGTGGAAAGCAGCTTTCGTGGGGAATGCTCCAGAGAAGAGGTGGCACGGCTTCAGGAATTGGCAAAGCAGCGCAGCTGCAGCTGCACAATCGGGCTCGGAGGCGGAAAAGCAATTGACACTGCAAAGTGTGTTGCCGAGGGTGAGGCGCTCATCATTGTCCCTACCATTGCTGCAACGGATGCGCCTACAAGCCATTCAGCCGTATTATACACTCAGGAAGGTGCCTTTGATGATTATGCATACTTCAAGCAGAACCCGAGCGTCGTGCTGATCGATACCACCGTAATTGCAATGGCTCCGACCCGCTTTTTAGTATCCGGGATGGGAGATGCGCTATCAACATACTTTGAAGCAAGGGCGACCTCAAGGTCCTATTCCAATGTGAATGCAGGACTGCCCTGCGGATTCAGGGAGGGTGTATGTGGTCCGGCAAAAGGAACCAATACGGCCCTGGCGCTGGCAACCCTCTGCTACCAGACCTTATTGGCTGATGGGGTGAAGGCAAAGGCTGCCTCGGACACCAATCAGGTGACACAGGCGCTGGAGAACATTATAGAGGCGAATATCCTTCTCTCAGGACTTGGATTTGAAAGCGGCGGTCTTGCCGGAGCCCATGCAATCCATGATGGACTTACCATCCTGGAAGGCACCCATAAGTATTTCCACGGTGAAAAGGTTGCATTCGGAACCATCGCACAGCTGGTGCTGGAAAATGCAGCGACAGAGGAGCTGAACCAGGTGCTGGATTTCTGCTATAGCATCGGGCTTCCCGTATGCCTGGAGGATATCGGGGTTAGCAATATTACAGGGGAAGAGGTTTATGCAGTTGCCAAAAAGGCTTGTATCCCGGAAGAATCCATCCATTCCATGCCGTTCCCCATCAGCATCCAGGCAGTTGCGGCTGCAATCCTTACGGCTGACCGGATCGGAGCTGCTTATAAAAAAGAGAGGGGTACAAGATAGTGAAGAAGATTATTAACAGGCCGGAAACAGCGGTGATTGAAATGTGCAATGGTATTGCGATGGCGCACCCTGAACTGGCATTTGATGCAAAGTTTAAAGTAATACATAAAAAAACGATTAATCCCCGGAAGGTGAGCTTAATCAGCGGCGGCGGGAGCGGTCATGAGCCGGCCCATGCCGGCTTTGTTGGAAGCGGTATGCTGGACGCTGCAGTTTGCGGGGATGTGTTTGCTTCACCCTCCCAAATCCAGGTATACCAGGCTATCAAAGAGACGGCCAGCGAAAAAGGAACCCTGCTTATTATTAAAAATTACAGCGGGGACATGATGAATTTTAAGAACGCGGCCTACCTGGCAGGGGAAGATGGAATTAAGGTGGATTATGTCAAGGTAGATGATGACATCGCGGTTAAGGATAGCTTATATACCGTAGGGCGCAGAGGGGTGGCAGGTACTGTCCTTGTACATAAGATAGCCGGAGCGGCGGCTGAGCTGGGAATGGAGCTTTCCGAGGTAAAGGCTGTGGCTGAAAAGGCAATTGCGGGCGTCAGGAGCATAGGCTTTGCATTGACCTCCTGTACGGTTCCGGCAAAGGGGACTCCCACCTTCCTGCTTGCAGAGGATGAGATGGAATACGGCGTAGGCATCCACGGGGAGCCTGGAATCAAACGGGAAAAAATCACTACCGCAGATGAGCTGGCAAAGAGAATGGTGGAAGCCCTTGTGGAGGACCTGAAGGTAAAAGAGGGCGAAGAAATAGCGCTCCTGGTAAATGGTTTTGGAGGAACTCCCCTTCAGGAGCTGTATCTCCTTAATAATGCAGTCCGAAGGGAGCTGGACCAAAAAAGGGTATCTGTAGAGCGGGTATTTGTAGGAAACTATATGACGAGCATCGATATGGCAGGAGCTTCCCTATCAATCCTTAAGCTGGACGGACAATTAAAGGAGCTGTTGTCCCGTCCTTGTATGACACCGGCCTTCCATGTCGACGGACCGGCTGTGGCGGCTGACTACCTTGATGTGGCGGCACGCAGCGAGGAAGCAAAAGAGGTATCCTACCAGGTGGAGACGCCGGAAGAATACTCCGTAATCCGTGATGAAAAGTTAACGCTTGAAAATATGGTTTACATTCTTGACCGTATGAGTGAGTGCATTATAAAGAACGAGATCCCGTTTTGCGAGCTGGATTCACATGCGGGTGACGGTGATTTTGGAATGAGCGTGGCAAAGGGCTTTAAGCAGCTTAAGAGAGAATGGAAAGAGATACTTGATACGAAAGCGGAGAATATCGGCATGTTTCTTGAGGCCTGCTCCCTGGTAATTATGGAATATTGCGGAGGAGCCTCCGGTCCCATCTGGGGCTCGGCCTTCCGGGCAGCAGGAAAAAATGTTGGGGATAAGAAGGAATTGGATGCTGCCCAATTTGCCGGGATGCTGCAGGCAGCCGTAAAAGGAATACAGTCTACGGGAGAGCGTTCCTTTGGACGCGGAGCTGTTGTGGGGGATAAGACCCTCATTGATGCCCTGGTTCCCTGCGCGGATTTCTGGAGCGAAAGGGCGGGGAAGGAACCGCTGTTAGCCATATTTAACGGAGCGGCCGAAGCCGCGGTATTAGGTGCAAAGTCCACAGAAAAGATTGTAGCCCGGATGGGAAGGGCAGGTACGGTAGGTGAGAGAAGTCTTGGTTATCCCGACGCGGGAGCTTACGGACTTGGTGTAATATTCACCGATATCGCACAGGCCTTAAAATAAAGATAGATAGGAGAGAAAGCGGATGAACCAATCGTTTCATTATTGTATGCCGGTGAAGGTGTGCTATAGTGCCGGTGCATCAAAGCAGGCGGCGGATTACATTAAGGATGACAATGTTCTTATCATATCGGATCCGTTTTTATATAAGACGGGTGTCGCTGAGGAAATAGGCAGGAGTCTGGCCGGAAAAAACGTAGCATATTTTTATGAAATAGAGCCAAACCCATCCTGTGAAAGTGTTGATAAGGCTGCGGCTGCAGCCCGGGAAATAAAAGCAGGCTGCGTCATTGGACTGGGCGGCGGAAGTGCCCTGGATGTTTCTAAAATCGTAGCCTGCCTCGTGGATAACGAGGGAAGCATTTATGACTATTACGCCGGAGGGTCAAGAACGCTGTCGGCGAGAAAGGCTTCCTTGATCTGCATCCCGACGACGGCAGGAACAGGCAGTGAGGTTACGAATGTAGGGGTGTATACGAATAAGAAGGCAGGAATCAAAATGCCCATGGTAAATGACCTGTTTTGGGCAGACGTTGCCATCATAGATCCTGAGCTGACCTATACGCTTCCGGCGCCGGTTACGGCATCAACGGGCATGGATGCCTTCTGCCATGCGATCGAAGCTTACTGGAATAAGAACAGCCAGCCGATCTGTGACATGCTGGCAATGGGTGCCATGAAAAGCATCCTGGAGAATATAAAAACTGCATATGGGCAGCCGGACCATAAGGAGGCGAGGGGAGCGATGCTGGTATCCAGCCTGCTTGCCGGAATTGCCTTCAGCCAGACAAGGACGACGGGAATCCATGCGCTCAGCTTTCCACTGACGACAGAATTCGGTGCGAGCCATGGAATTGCATGCTCTGTCACGCTGCCGGCCTTTATCCGTGCCAGCGCCCAGGGCGCAAAGGAAAAGATGGAGCTTTTGGCGGCGTATCTCGGATATGGCAGCATAGAAGCCTTTGCCGATGCGGTGGAGGCGCTTATGGTCAGCATGAAAATGCCGGTGCGCCTTAGTGAGTTGGGAGTGAAGGAACCGGATCTGGAACACATCGTGGAGGTTGGCCTCAGTGCAGCCATCATCCAGCTGACACCGGCAGTGATGAACCGGGATACGGTATACAGCCTCCTGGAATCAATTTTATAGGAAAGGGATAAGTGATGGAGAAAGTTTCGGTATTAGAAGAGAAGGCCAGGGAGATCCGGAAGCTGACGCTTAAGACCATAGGGACTCTTGGTGTAGGCCATATCGGTGGGGCGTTATCCTTGTGCGAGGTACTCTCGGTCCTATATTTTAGTGTGATGAATGTGGATCCTAAGGATTCTAAGAAATATGACAGGGACCGTTTTGTGTTATCGAAAGGCCATGGGGGTCCTGCGCTATATGCAGCCCTTGCATTAAAAGGGTTTTTAAAGCTGGAGGAGCTGGATACGTTAAACCAGCCGGGAACCAATCTTCCAAGCCATTGTGATATGAGGCTTACCAATGGGATTGACATGTCGACCGGGTCGCTGGGACAGGGATTTTCGGCAGCGGTAGGCATGGCCATTGTAGCAAAGAAGGAGCGGCTGCCGGTTAATGTCTATACGGTTATTGGGGATGGAGAGAGCCAGGAAGGCCAGATCTGGGAGGCTGCCATGGCGGCAGGGAGCCGCAGGCTTGATAACCTGATCGCATTTACGGACTATAACAAGATGCAGATTGACGGATATATTGAAGAGATTAACGGCCTGGAGCCCCTTGATAAAAAGTGGGAAGCCTTCGGCTGGCATGTCCAGACGGTGGATGGGCATGATGTGGATGCAATCCAAAAAGCGGTTGACAATGCAAAGAAGATTAAGGGAAGGGCATCCATGATTATTTTGAATACAATTAAAGGCAAAGGCGGTCATTTCTGCGAGAATCTGGTGACCTCCCACAATATGCCTGTCAGCGAAGCGGATTGGAAGAAATCCGTTGAATTACTGGATAAGGAGGTGCTCTAAATGGTATTGGAGGATTGCTGGTTAAGAGAAACCTATGTGGATCTGCTGATGGAATATGCAGCGGGGGATGACCGCATCTGTATTGTGGAGGCCGACCTTATGAGGGCTGCGGGAACACTCAGGTTCCGGGAGGTTTTTCCTGAAAAATGTGAGGATCTGGGCGTTGCGGAAGCGAATATGATCGGCGTGGCGGCCGGTATGTCGGCCATGGGAAAAATACCTTTTACCCATACCTTCACACCCTTTGCCACCAGACGCGTCTGTGACCAGGTGACATTATCGGTAGCATATGCAGGGCTTAATGTGAAAATGGTCGGAAGTGATCCGGGTGTCACTGCGGAATTAAATGGCGGAACCCATATGAGCATGGAGGACGTGGGGATTATGAGGAATATCCCCGGTATGGTTATTTTCGAACCGACGGATTCGGAGCAGTTAAAAAAAGCATTCCCGCAGATTCTGGAGCACTATGGGCCGGTCTATATCCGGCTGTTAAGAAGAAATGCGGCAAAAATATTTGAAGAAGGCTGCGAATTCCAGCTAGGAAAAGGAATCGTACTAAGGCAGGGGAAGGACGCTACCATAATTGCCAGCGGTATTATGACGGCGGAAGCCCTGGATGCGGCAGAGCTTTTAAAGGAAGAAGGGATTGATGCGGAAGTCATTAATATCCATACGGTAAAGCCCCTGGACCAGGAGCTGGTGATACAGAGTGCCAAAAAGACAAGGGCTGTGGTCACGGCGGAAAATGGCTCGGTTATTAACGGGCTTGGAAGCGCTGTGGCAGAGTGCCTGGGTGAGAATTGCCCTACCATAATGGAACGGGTGGGGGTAAAGGATCATTTTGGTGAAGTTGGCCTGACGGAATTCCTAAAGGAAAAGTATGGCTTAAAGGCGGCGGATATTGCTGCGGCGGTCAGGAATGTGATTTCGAAAAAGTAAAGAAAGGACAGAGCAATGGAGCGTATTATTATTGGATCTGATAAATCAGGATTTGCGCTGAAGGAAGCGGTAAAATTCCATTTGGCGGAAGCGGGGTATGAGGTTGTTGACGGAGGAACTTTATGGGAGGAAGAGCCGAAGCCCTATTATGAGGTTGCAGACGCTGTTGCCAAAAGAGTTGCGGATGGAGAATTTGAGAGGGCTGTCCTGATTTGCGGGACGGGAATGGGAATGGCCATCGTAGCCAATAAATACAAGGGCGTTTATGCGGCTGTGTGCGAAAATACATATGCGGCGGAAAAGGCGAGGGCAATTAACGATGCAAATGTTTTGACCATGGGCGGTTGGATCACCGGGGAGATAGTTGGCTGTGCAATGGTAGATACTTTTCTTGGTACGGAATTTACGCAGAACCTGGAAGAGTGGCGTGCTAACAATCTTAAGAAGTTCAGGACTGAGGTCAAAAGGCTTGAGGATGAAATTTACGGGAAATAGAATGGCAGGAAAATAGAAAGACAGGAAGATAGAGTGACAGGAAGATAGAGTGACAGGAAAATGTAATGACATGTAAGCGGTAAAATGCCGTTAGACGGCAAGATGGAGGAATCTTATGAAATATTTTCTGGACAGTGCAAAGTTGGACGAAATAAAGTATGCGTACGAAAATTATGGTATTGACGGAGTTACGACGAACCCAAGACATATTAAATTGAGCGGTAAACCCTTTATGGCGGTGGTGAAGGAAATTGCCGGATGGCTTAAGGAAGAGGGGCTGGAAGGGACGGACCGGTTCCCGGTATCCTTTGAGATTAACCCCCATTTGGAAAAGTGGCAGGAGATCGTAGAGGCCGCGAAAGAAGTTTCTTCTTATTCGCCCAATTACGTTATTAAGGTTCCCTGCTGTGAGCAGGGCCTGATTGCGGCAAGAAAATTAGAAAAAATAGGAATCCGTACAAATGTGACACTGGTGTTTTCTGCTTCCCAGGCAATCCCGGCAGCAAAATTAGGAGCAAAATTTGTCTCTCCCTTTGTCGGCTGGAAAGAGAATAGCGGTGACAGTGCGGACTATATCCGTGATATTGTTGATATCTATAAAAAAACCGGATACGAAACGGAAATTATTGTAGCTGCGGTGCGCAACGGTAAGCAGATTGTTGACTTCGCTTCCATGGGAGCGGATATCGTGACCTGTGGGCTGGCGGTTTATCAGGAAAGCTTTGAGCATCCCTTTACCAACTATGGGCTGAAGATTTTCCGTGATGCATGGGACGGTACTGCCGCAGAATAAGGGAACGGTTTAGGGTGCTTCCGGAAAATTGGACGCAAGGATGCGTACAAGGAAGCTTCCGGGAATGCTCTTTAAAATGGGAGGTAAGGATAATGAGCGAATTTTTAGGAAAATTGCATGAGACGGCAGTGAGGTTTCCGATGACGGACATCTGGATGGATTCCTGCGGCGAAGAGGAATTGGAATATGGACTCCAAAGAGGGATTGTGGGGGCAACCAGCAATCCGATTATTGTGGAAGCAGTGATAAAAAAGGAACTGGCAATCTGGGAGCCAAGAATTAAGGCTCTTGTGAAGGAGCTGCCGGAGGCTACAGAGGACGAGATTACCTGGGAACTGATCTATGAAATCGGAGCCCTGCGGTCTAAGAAATTATTGCCGATCTTTGAAAAGTACAATGGCTTAAAGGGCCGCCTTTCTGTCCAGACGAATGCCAAGTATTATAGAAGCCCGGAAAAGATGGTGGAACAGGCATTGAGGATTGACAGCCTGGGGGCAAATATGCAGGTTAAGATGCCGGCAAGTGAAGCAGGCATTAAGGCTATGGAGGAGGCAACCTACCTTGGGATCAGCATCAATGCAACGGTATCCTTTACCGTGGCCCAGGCAATTGCTGTTGCCGAGGCGGTAGAGCGTGGTATTGCCAGAAGGGAAGCAGAGGGCCTGGACTGCGGGAGACTTGCTCCTGTTTGTACGATTATGCTCGGCAGAACGGATGACTGGCTCAAGCAGTATGTAGCAGATACCGGCATGGTTCTCGATCCCGAGTGCCTGGAGTGGGCAGGGGTAGCTGTGATGAAGGAAGCCTACCGTATTTACAAGGAAAGGGGATACCGGACAAGATTATTGTCTGCTGCAAACCGCAATCATTATCACTGGTCAGAGCTGGTCGGCGGTGATTTGGCACAGACAATTAACTATGGCTGGTATAAGAAAATAAATGCCTGCGATGTGGAAGTAAAAAGCCGTATCGGGGAACCGGTGAAGGCGGAATATATGGCCGGGCTAAATAAAATTTCGGAGTTCCATAAATCCTTTGAGGAGGATGGCATGAAGGAAAGTGAATTCGTAACCTATGGAAGCTTCAGGAGCACTCTTGCAACCTTTATTGCCGGATATGATGACCTGTGCAGGCTGATACGCAGCCTGATGATCTGATTTAGCGGGAGCGGATGGGTAAAACGTTGGAGGATATCTATGAAAATAAAGCAAACGGCACCGTTGCTGCTTTTAGCTTTTATCTGGGGCTGCTATTATGTTGCCAGCCATAAGGCGGTTGAAGGGCTGTCGGTGTTCTCGGTAGGTGTTATCATTCGTTTTATAACAATGATTTTGCTGGGCATTATTATGTGGAAAAAAGGAGAGCTCCCGAAGCTGCTTCGGACAAAGGGAGTCATAAAACGGCTGCTCCTGATAGGACTGATGGGATTTCTCCTGGATGTGACCGCATTTATAGGGCTTTCGTTATCGCCGGCCGGCAGCGGAACGGCATTACTGAAATGTGATATTATCTTTGTGAATATAATTTCTGTTATTATATATAAAGAAAGGTTTACGAAAAAGGACTGGCTGTACTCAGTCATCATGTTTTTTGGTGTTCTGATGGTTCTGGGTGTGAAGGTTACGGAATTTAAATTCGGCGGCCGGGGAGATATATTTTTCATCCTAAGTGCCTTGTTTGTTTCCATTAACGCATTTATCATCAAAAGTGTACAGCTGGATAAGAAGTCACCAACCCCGGATAATGTAGTTGCATTTTATAATAATTTCATTACCATGATCCTGTTTATTACTTCATCTGTGGTAATGGGAACGACGGGCCAGCTGGTTGAGGTCTGGAAGAATACGGGTACGGCGCTGGCGGTGGTGTTCGCCGGGCTTGGGCAGACACTGGTATATGTTGTTTATTATTATAATCTTAGGAGGTTTCCGGTTTGGATTGTGAAGGTATTCCTGCTGCTGATGCCGATTGTGGCAACGGTCATGAGCTTCCTGCTATTTGGTGAAACCATGGTATCAAACCAGTATATGGGCATGGTGATTGTCCTGCTGGGGGCGCTGGGGGTGCTGCTGGAGCAGAAGAGAAAGGCGAAAATTGGAAAATAAAGCTATATGAGAAAAAAAG
>JARKQP010000367.1 GCA_029974875.1 Mobilitalea sp. | reverse complement strand
CCTTTATCTGTAATTGAAATAGTACCTGCTTTATATAATTTACCAATTGCTCTTTTGAATGCATTTTTGCTTAGCTTGAATTCAGCCTTAATATCTTCCGGGGAAGAATTGTCGCCATAGGGAAGGGAGCCTCCCGCAGCCGTTAGCTTTGCCAGCACTAATTCAGAATCCGCATCCATCTGCAGATGGGATTTCTCCCTCAGGCTGAGGTTAAGCTTGCCGTCTTCCCGGACGTCTAGAACACGGGCAGTGATAGTATCACCGATTTTAAGGGGGGAGAAAACCTCGTTTTTCGGTATCATGGCAGAATATTTATTATCCACGGCTACAAATACGCCGAAAGCGTCGATGGAATCGTAGACGATACCGGTTACCTGGTCATCCTTTTTATAACCGGAGCCGGTTGACAAAAGATCGTATACCTTCATCGTTGCACAGAGGCGGCTGCTTTTATCGATATAAAGTGAGACCAGAATCCGGTCTCCCTCTTCAACCTTTCTGGTCTGCTCCTTGTAAGGCAGAAGCAAGTCCTTCATCAAACCCCAATCCAGGAAGGCTCCGACGGAGCTGACATCCTTTACGGTCAATACGGAAAGGCCGCCGACGGTAAGGGGAACCTGGGCAGTGGTTGCGATTTCCCGGTCCTCTGAGTCCTTATAGATAAATACAGTTAATTTATCACCCAGTGCACTCCCTTCCGGTGCCTCCTTTATGGGCAGCAGGATGGTATGCTTTGCATCTTTCCCGGGTTCACCCAGATATAGGCCGAAATCTGTCTTTTTAACGACCTCAAGAGTCTGATAATTTCCTAATTCTATCATATTGCTATCTATTATCCTTTCTATGTTGGTATCCTGTCCGGATCCTTACTACAATACCTGCGGTCAAAGGCAGGGGCTGCCATGGAATTCTATGATGGCATAAGGGTTATGCTGCTCATCAGCCAATGCAACCGTATAATGATTATCGTTAATGGCGAGCAGGGGAATTATTGTTTTTCCCAAAGTCGCCTGGGCGCGGTATTCCACACGCATACTCCGGACAATAAAATCATCCGGAAGGTATTCCTCTGCCAGCTTCACATATTGGCCGTTGTTGACATGGTTATAGGAATCGATATTTGACTTTGTGACCACGAAGGGTTCAAGAGCTTCATATTCAGAGGGAAAATCAATTTTGCGCTGGGCATGCTCCATCGGATAAGCCGGCTCGAAGCCGTATCCGGAGGTGGCTGCATAATCCTTTGGGATCCGTGTCGGCTTGCCGGAGTTGGTATCCACATAGACCCATATTGAGCTCGCGACTGCCAGAACCTCCTCCAGCTCATTTTTCATGATGAAGTTACGGTAGCCGTAAAATCCTTTAAAATCGTATGCCCATGTCCCAACAAGGATATTATCACCCAATTTAGCCGGCTTTAGTATATTAAGCTGCCAGCTGTTAAGGAGCCACACCCTGCCCTCAGCTTGCAGGTACGCCAGTCCGTGGTTTAAATCCTCTGACTGGAAGGTACTGCAGTCCTGAAAATAATTTATAATAGAAGAACAATCCAATTGTCCCTTCCTGTGGTTTAGTTCACTATAGCGGACTCTGCTGTTAAAACTATACATATTGATGCCTTTCTTGCAATTCTTCACGATATCTTCATGTACCATAGAAAAGTATAACATTTCTGCCAGAATTTTAATAGTCTTTTTTCGTATTACAAGACATTTTACAAAAATACTGGAATTATTGTGGCAGATTTGTTATAATAGCTATGTTTGGAAGAGGAGGGATAATTAATTGGACTCGATAGAGTATTATAATCAGAACGCTGCAGATTATTTTGAACATACTGTGGACATTGATATGCAGGACAGCTGGGATAAGTTTTCCGGCCTGTTACCGGAAGGAGGAAGTATCCTGGATCTTGGATGCGGCTCAGGAAGGGACAGCGCGTATTTTATTTCCCGTGGCTTTGATGTAACTGCGATGGATGCATCCGAGGAAATGTGCGAGTTAGCCAGCATACATATTGGACAGGATGTATTGCAGTTGTCGTTTGATGAGATTGACTTTATAGAGGTTTTTGACGGAATATGGGCTTGTGCATCCTTATTACATGTACCAAGCAGTAGGATAGATGATATATTTAATAAAGTAATTGACAGCTTGAAAATTAACGGCGTCCTGTTCGTATCCTTTAGGTATGGTGATTTTGAGGGAGAGCGGGACGGACGATACTATACAGATTACAGGACGAAGGCTTTAAAGGAATTGGTCTTAAAGCATGAGAACCTTGAATTACTTGAGCTCCAGACATGCGAAGATACAAGACCGGACAGTGACAAGGTCTGGATTTATGCGCTGATAAGAAAGCTTGGGATGGAGGAATAAAAGCTCCATACAGTAGAAAAATATGACAATGATTATATAATCATTGTCATATTTTTACATCCTATAGTAATACATTGTAGTTTAGATTCTTACGTCTATATTATTACCAAGGTTAGGGTTAACAGACTGTTCCATCATTTTTATCATGTTTTGTCCGGAAACCATAGCAGAATCCAGTGCTTTGGATAACACTGCCATACCAATGGCGGGGCTGCTGGCCTGTTGGTAATCCGTGGTTGATACAGGTAAAGCTGCAATTTGCATAGGCTGCTCCTTTCTTACGCAGGACAGTGTGAAATACTGAATATTTCACATCCGACATTGAGTGACCTAGTGGTCAAATGTTCGTTAGTGTGAAATACAGAATATTTCACATCCGACACCCCGTGGCCTAACGGCCAAAGGATCGTTAGTGAATAATTTGGAACTAATCAGCTATAATTAATAAAAGCTATGGATAAATTATACCACGAATTTTGTAGAAATCAATCCAGCTTTTGTTAATACAGGTATGTTTGCGAAGATTTCCATATAGACAATTAATTTTTATTCAAAGGAGGAATAAAGTATGGTTTATGATGTTATCATAATTGGTTCGGGGCAGGCTGGCTTATCTGCCGCAATTTACGCGAAGAGGGCTGAGCTTAGCGTAGTGGTAATAGAGAAAGCAGGGTTAAGCGGAGGCGAGGT
>JARKQP010000366.1 GCA_029974875.1 Mobilitalea sp. | reverse complement strand
GCTAATCAGCTCCTCCAGCTTCCCATTGGCATCCTGGTTAAACACCTGATGGAAGACAAGATTTATTTTTTTCGACCTGGACTGTGCCGAATACTCCGGCTCACGGTAAGAGCTTTCCAGGGTCTTATAGGAGGATTCCTTCGTCGCTTTCTTTTTCACATAACCCTTAACACCGTCCACTTTCATGACCTTAACAAAGCCCTTCTCCGGTACCTCCTCCGTGTCCACATATACCAGGCTCGCACCTACGGGCAGCTCCAGTAAAATCGGGCTTTTGATATTTGGCTCATAGCGCAGCTGTGTTGCCTTGGACACCTCCGTATACAGATAATCACCCCAACGGTAATTAATCACCACCCGGTTAGGATCTTTATAATATTGGAACGTGAGGTCGGAATATTGCTGTACAAAATCCAGGGACACATACACCTTGTCCACAAAAACCTCCGCAATCGGATACTCATATTCCCGCTCCGTCTCAATGGTGCTCTTCGTTACAGTATAAGTACTGCTTGACGCATCCGCCCTGATGATTTCCCCAGGTGTCGTATAGGTAAGAATATTCTCATTATAATCCCAATAAAACCGATGGTTGAACTCCTGAACCACCGTATCATAATCTACGTATATCCTGCCATTGATCAACCGGCCTTTTTTCGAATAAATTTGATCCTGAAGGATTAATACAACCTCTTTATCCTCTACCTGGTAATACTCAGAAAGTGGCATTACCTCATCACTGGGTGTCAGCTTCTTAACTATCACTGATATGATAATGATGGCGATTATTACAAGTGCAGATGCAATGCCTATAACAGCCAGTCTCATTTTTCTATCCATAATTATCCTCCGTTTTGTCAGGTATCATTACTCTTTCCCATTATAGCATCAATTTAACATCCAGTCATTATGAAATTCGACTTTTTCAGCTTAAATTTACAATGAAATGACTGGATGTTATAAATAGTTACAGGAATAAGAAGGGTGTAATAGCTTTTCACTTCAAGTATAATCTTATCTTGATTATGATTAATCTAGAGGCCAAAAAGTATAGAGGGCTTTTTAAGTCCTGTTCATAGAAATCATGGAAAAAGCTATTGTATCACCTATGCCTGGCATTTTGATTGTCGGACATCTTAGAAACCATTATCGGATATCTTTAGAAGCTAATGTCGGATATCTTTAGAAACCATTGTCAGATATCTTTAGAAGCTAATTCTTTGCGGAATTGATTTTCGGGAACTCCCCTTCGAAATCCCTCCCTCGGAAGCCCCCCTTTGAATAATTCAGACTTGACGCAGACAGATGCTGCTCTGTTTTTTGTGTGAAAGATTTTCTTTACACTTTCCTCGGATAAGAAGATCATTTGTGATATGTTATACCTATCCTTGATTCCAGACTAGGTCTGCGCCAGGTCTGTTGCCTACAACTTGAGGGCACTTCGAAAGAACCTGTTTGAAGGGTTTGACGTAAGAACCGGGTCGTTTATTATTGGTACAGCCCAGACCTTCCTTTGGAGGATACCTCCGGCTCTTGCTGCCGTCTTGTCACTGCTCCGGGAAACGAAATAATACCAGGTTTCATTCCCCTTAAGCTGCACTGCCTCTTTGGCGAATTGTCCTAGCTTAGGGATATCCCATTCCGAAGCTCCGCCGACCACAATTTTTATGCTACAGCGCAGAAACTCTTCCCGGTTTACCGCAAAGTCCGTACCAAAATCAAGCACAAGCGCGTCATAGGCCTCTCCGAAGATATGGGGTATCCGTGTTGGAATTACTCCCTTGTGGCAGGTAACATTACGGAAGGAAAAGGCTCCTTCCTCTTTCTCCTCCCATTCATAAGCTCTTTCGATCAATTCCAGGTCATGATGCTTCTTGCATTCCAGGAATGCCGTTCTTAATCCCACCTCCTCACCGAAATAAAAGGAAAGCATCAACCCCGTATGGGTCACCCCGACGCCGTGATGTGTACCAATTAAGCCAACAGTAACCCTTCCCTTGACCTTACCGTCCATCTGCAGCTTTCGTAGCAGCATGGGTTTCTTCAGCATATCACCTCCATCCTCTTTATAAGATTTTATATCCTTGTG
>JARKQP010000635.1 GCA_029974875.1 Mobilitalea sp. | reverse complement strand
GGCCTCCATTATATCCGCTTGAAGCTGATGTACTCCAAGCACCGGTAGTAGTATAACCGGGTGCTCCGCCATCATTGTCCACTATTATTCCGGTTATGGGAACGGCATAATTGAATATGGAAATCTGTCCGCTGGACTTATCCGAATAGTCGTAATAATAATGACACATGCTGATAAAGTCCCTTGTACCATTGTCAGCAAAATACTTTGTCCCCCACTGCATTATCTTTCCTGAGCTTTGGGCTCCGGGTACTCCGGCTGTTCCTGCCAGATATTGTGCTTCAAAGATATTTCCGGCAGAGTTCTGTAATCCCAACCCGTTCACACTATCTATAGCTGTTGTGGTGGAGGCTGTTTCAGTACCTGCTCTATAAACCTGGTCTGCAACAGTATCCTTAGCATCTGCTCCCAGTGACGGCCATTTAGGATGCAGGACTCTATACCAGCCATACATTTTTACTGCCATAGCACCGGCCTTTAGCGATTCCTGAGGCCATGAAGCTATCCACTCGTTTGGAAGTACGTTCTTAATATAATAGTAGAAATCTACAGTTACGGTCCTGCCTTCATTTACAAGATAAATCCGTATTGTGCCGGGAATCTGGTAACTGCTTAAAGCTGATATCCCCATTCCCTTTTCCTGTACTCCCTGCTGTCTGGAACTAAAAGTTGAGTTGCTCTCAAGAGCTTTTCCTTCTTTATTTATGATCTCACCTTTAATACGCGCATTAACGACTTTTAACGCATTTCTTTCATTCTGGCTATTGAAGCCATAACCATCAGGAATCAGGCCTTCCAGCGGTGCGTCGGACATTTCAACAACCTTCCACTCACCCATTTCCTTTCCGAATAGGATGAGATAATAGTTAACGCCGTTAAAATAGTATTTATTTTCATTCTTTACTTTCATATCTATTCCAACCAGATACGATTGCAGATCTTCATATTTTTCCTTGTATTCTTTTACAGATGAAAATTTAGCAGCAATGTTTTCAGGTAATTTTTTGAATTCCGCGAGCTTGGCTGAATCCACATTGAATATTCCCTGATTGTTTTGCTGATTTTCAACATCATTCAAAAAAGCAGCTACATCCTTCGCATTCTCGGCTGAATGCAGCTCTGCAAAAGCTTTCCAATCCTTTTGAGCAATCGATTCCACCAACTTATAAATAGAATTCTCCGCAGTAATATCCTTTTTATCAGCTGCAGCATTTACACTTACCAAGCTTGTAAATATAAAAACCACTGCTATTATCAATGATAACATTCGTTTCATAATAAAATACCTCCTATAATTTTTCAGGTCATAGCCTGATCCACTTTTATCATATTTCTAAAACAGCAACCAATTCTATCCCCGGATATACGGATTTACGGCATCCTCTCAAATCGTACCGCATCAGCAATTACCACAGGGGTAGTCCCTCCAGAAGAAGCAGCTGCATCCAGCGTAACAGTTGCATTCCCGGCATTGAAATTCCAGGTGCCTAAGGTTACCCAGACAAGGTCGTTCTGTGTCTGGTTTACATTAACGGACTGTGTGCCCGATGCCGTTGCAGTATTGAATCTTGCTGCCGATGCACGGTTGGTGCCTGCCTTATATATTACAGATACCTTCCAGTTCCCGGCTGAAGGCAGATTGAAGGTCCAGGTGGCGCTTTTGCTCGTTCCGGCAGTTGCATACTGATAGGAGCCTCCGTTATAGCCGCC
>JARKQP010000598.1 GCA_029974875.1 Mobilitalea sp. | reverse complement strand
AAGAACAATAATCCAAAGGACAACTTTACAATTGGCATAATCGATGATGTAACCCATACGTCTCTGGTGGAAGAGGATATTGTCCAGACAATACCTGAAGGCACCATAAGCTGCAAATTCTGGGGCTTGGGCTCTGACGGCACCGTTGGTGCAAATAAGACAGCCATTAAAATAATCGGAGATAATACGGACCTTTATGTTCAAGGCTACTTCTCATATGACAGCAAAAAATCCGGCGGCAGCACTATTTCACATTTAAGATTCGGGAAAAAGCCTATAAGATCTTCATATCTGGTTTATAACGCTGATTATATAGCCTGTCATAATAAATCCTTCCTATACAATTATGATGTATTAAAAGGATTAAAGCCCGGAGGCACATTTGTGCTTAACTGTCCCTGGACGGCTGAGGAACTGGAAGAAAAACTGCCGGCATCGGTAAAAAGGTATATCGCACAAAATAATGCAAAATTTTATATGATTGATGCTATTAAAATAGCTTCTGAAATCGGGCTTGGCAACAGAATCAACATGGTGATGCAGTCTGCATTTTTCAAGCTGGCAAATGTGATTCCGTATAATGATGCCATAGCCTATCTTAAAAAATCCATAGAGAAAATCTATGGCAAAAAGGGCCAAAAAATTGTCGAGATGAACAAGGCTGCCGTGGACAGAAGTATAGAAGCCCTGGTAGAAGTTGATGTTCCGGCAATGTGGGCAAATGCAAAGGAGGATGAGCTTCCGGATAAGCAGGAACCGGAGTTCGTCAAGAAAATTCAAAGGAAAATGGCCAGGCATGAAGGGGATGAGCTTCCTGTAAGCGCATTTTCCGGTATGGAGGACGGAGCTCATCCCCTTGGGACTACGGCATATGAAAAGCGGGGCATAGCAGTAATGGTCCCAGAATGGCAAATTGACAAATGCATACAATGCGGGCAGTGCGCATATATTTGTCCCCATGCCACCATCAGGCTGTTCCTGCTGGATGAAGAGGAGTCGAGAAGGGCTCCGGAGTCCTTTAAAACCAAAAAGGCAGCGGGAAAAGGGATGGAGCATTTGCAAGTCCGCGTACAGGTGGCACCTCTTGATTGCACGGGCTGCGGCAATTGCGCCGATGTCTGTCCCACGAAGGAAAAAGCTCTTATTATGAAGCCGGCAGAGCAAGAGATTGAAGCAGAAGAGGAAAATTGGGAGTTTGCTGCGGGCATTACGGCAAAAGACAGCCTTATGGACCCAAAAACTTTGAAGGGAAGCCAGTTTGTCAAGCCTCTGCTTGAGTTCAACGGGGCATGTCCGGGCTGTGGAGAGACTCCTTATGTGAGGCTTTTGACACAGCTCTATGGGGATAGGATGATGATAGCAAATGCCACCGGCTGCTCCTCCATATGGGGAGCCAGCTCTCCTTCCATAGCTTATACGACAAATGCCGAGGGAAAAGGACCTGCATGGGGCAATTCGCTTTTTGAGGATAACGCCGAATACGGCTATGGCATGTACCTGGGCGTCAAGCAGATACGGGAAAGGCTTTCCGACCTTATGGAGCGTGCTATTGAGTCCGACATAAGCGATAAGGTCAAAGATGCTTTTAGAAAATGGCTGGACGTGAGAGAAGACGGAGACGGGTCTAAGTCTGCAACGAAATATATATTTGAAGTACTGAAAGATTATGATTACAAGGGCAATAAAACTATTGAAGAAATAGTAGAAAAGAAGGATTACCTTATAAAAAAATCCTTCTGGATACTGGGCGGAGACGGCTGGGCCTATGATATAGGCTACGGAGGAGTTGATCATGTCCTGGCTTCGGGAGATGATGTCAACCTCTTTGTAATGGATACGGAAATTTACTCCAATACCGGAGGCCAATCATCCAAGGCGACCCAGACGGCAGCAGTTGCAAAATTTGCGGCGGCAGGAAAGAAAATCAGAAAAAAGGACCTTGGTATGATGGCCATGAGCTACGGTTATGTATACGTAGCGCAGATAGCTATGGGAGCCAATATGAACCAGACCATCAAGGCAATAACAGAAGCGGAAAGCTACAAG